>NZ_JBVBZF010000107.1:0-10931 GCF_057447755.1 Fusibacter sp.
AATTTAAAAAAATGGTAAACAAAACTCACTTCAAAGTTCATAGGGCTTTGGAGTGAGTCACATTTTAATAATGTAACAGGCAAAAAACAGTGGGGTAATTATGATTAAATATATATTAAAACGCTTACTAATGTTAATACCCGTAATGATTGGTGTAACCTTCCTTGTTTTTTTCATTATCAGTATGACACCAGGTGATGTAGCGTCTATGATCCTTGGAGATGGTGCTACACAAGAATCAATTGAAAAATTAAGAGAAGATATGGGACTCAATGATCCTGTGATTGTACAGTACATCAATTATATTAAGGACCTTGTTTCGGGCGATATGGGCAGTTCATATGCCACAGGTAAATCTGTCTCTAGTGAAATTGGATCCAGATTTCCGAATACCTTTAAATTAACGCTATCTGCAATACTTATATCCGTACTTATATCAATACCAATTGGTGTTATTTCAGCGACGAGACAATATTCAATATTTGATAATGTAGGCATGATTTTAGCTTTGATCGGTATATCTATGCCTTCGTTTTGGACAGGATTAATCCTCATTATTTTATTTTCACTCAATCTAGGCTGGTTTCCATCTGGTGGCATGACGGGGTTCAAGAGTTTGATACTGCCTGCTTTTACGCTGGCAATTGCATCGACTGCTTCAATCACAAGAACAACGCGTTCTTCAATGTTAGAAGTTATTCGCCAAGATTATATTAACACTGCAAAAGCAAAAGGTGTTAGCAGGAAGGTTGTTATAAGAAAACATGCATTAAAAAACGCTTTAATTCCAGCAATAACTGTTATTGGACTCGAGTTCGGCGTTTTATTAGGAGGTGCCGTGTTAACCGAAACTGTGTTCTCGTGGCCGGGGATAGGTAGACTTATGGTTGAATCTATTCAGAGAAAAGATACTCCTATGGTACTTGGTTGTGTCATTATCTTCGCGGTTTCCTTTAGTGTCGTCAATTTGATTATCGATATCCTATATGCTTATATCGATCCAAGAATCAAAGCCAATTATAGTTAGGAGGATACGATGAGCGAAAGTGTGATTGTTCAGAAAGAAATCGTTAAAACAAAAAAAAGAAGTCAAAGCGCAGATGTCTGGAAACGCTTAAAAAAGAGTAAAACAGCAATGATTGGGTTGGTTCTTATTGTCATGTTTTTAGGAATGGCAATATTTGCTGGGGTCATTGCAGATTACGAAGACAGTGCACTTAAGATAAATGTAAAAGAAAGACTCCAATCCCCCTCATCAGAACACTGGTTTGGAACAGATGAGTATGGAAGAGATATATTTGCAAGAATCGTTTATGGAACCCGAATTTCTTTATTCGTTGGTGTCATATCTGTGGGCATTGCATTATCCATCGGTGGATTTTTAGGTGCTGTTGCTGGATACTATGGTGGTAGGCTTGATAATATTATCATGAGACTACTGGATGTATTACTTGCAATACCGACTATCTTACTGGCGATAACAATCGTTGCAGCATTGGGTGCATCTATTATCAACTTGATGATAGCAGTGGGAATATCCAATATACCTGGTTTTGCAAGAGTTGTACGTGCTGCAGTCCTTAGTGTACGTGATCAAGAATACATTGAAGCGGCAAGAGCTATTGGTGCAAAGGATCATACGATTATCATTAAACATGTATTGCCAAATTCAATGGCACCTATTATTGTTTATGCTACATTAAAAGTAGCAACAGCAATTATGGCAACGGCATCCCTCAGTTTTATAGGACTGGGCGTTCAACCGCCTACGCCAGAATGGGGTAGCATGTTGGCAGGTGGTAGAGCCTATATTCGTGATCAAATGTCACTCGTGTTATTCCCGGGACTTGCTATTGTATTGACAGTATTATCTCTAAATCTCATTGGAGATGGACTTAGAGATGCACTTGATCCAAAGTTAAAATAAGGAGGTCGCTGGTGGGTTCAAATATTTTAGAAATTAAAGATTTAGTCGTTCATTATAAAACAGATGATGGTATTGTTGAAGCACTTAATGGTGTTTCCTTTAATGTGGAAAGAGGTAAAACATTAGGCTTAGTTGGTGAGACTGGTGCTGGTAAAACCACTACGGCCATGTCAATCTTAAGACTGGTTCCAATGCCTCCTGGCAATTATAAAAGTGGCAGCATCCGTCTTGAGGATATGTCTATATTGGACATGGAAGAACGCGAAATGGAAAAAATTCGAGGTAGCGTTGTTTCGATGATCTTTCAAGATCCAATGACGGCACTTAATCCAGTCATTAAAGTGGGCGAACAAATTGCAGAATCGCTGAGAATTCATAAAAATCTAAGTGATACAGACGCAATGAAAAGAGCAAAAGAAATGCTAGAGTTGGTAGGGATTCCTGGAAATAGGTCAGAAGAGTATCCCCATCAGTTTTCTGGAGGAATGAAACAAAGAGTTGTTATTGCGATAGCACTTGCTTGTAATCCCAAGCTGCTAATTGCTGATGAACCAACAACAGCGCTTGATGTAACGATTCAGGCACAAGTTCTGGAGCTGATGAAATCCTTGAAAGAAAAGTTTGGTATGTCGATGATTTTGATCACTCATGACCTTGGGGTTGTTGCTGAGGTGTGTGATGAAGTTGCAATAATGTATGCTGGAAAAATTGTTGAGCAAGGTACATTAGAAGATATTTTTAATCGAACTAAGCACCCTTATACAAAAGGCTTATTCGATTCAATTCCAAATATTGATGAAAGAAGGGCAGAACTTAAACCTATTAGAGGCTTAATGTCAGATCCTTATAATTTACCAAAGGGATGTTCTTTTTGTGACCGTTGTGATTATGCTTTAGAAAAATGCTTTGAGTTAAAGCCAGATAGCATCTTTTTTTCTGAAACACATTTCACAGAATGTCACTTGTATTCAGAAGACAAAGCTTATAGGTTATAGCCGGGAAGGAGTTCAACGTGAGTCAAAAACTATTAGAAGTAAAACATTTGAAAAAGTATTTTGATACGCCAAAGGGTAAACTTCATGCGGTTGATAATGTTAGCTTTTCAATTGAAGAAGGCAAGACATTGGGACTAGTGGGTGAGTCAGGTTGTGGGAAGTCCACTACAGGTCGCGTCATTTTAAGATTATTAGAAGCAACAGAGGGTGAAATTATATATAAAGGCCAAGATATTCGCACCTTAAATGCAAATGAAATGAGAAATTTGAGAAAGGAAATGCAACTAATTTTTCAGGATCCCTTTTCATCACTTGACCCAAGAATGACTGTAAGTGAAATTATTGAAGAGCCTATAAAACTCAATAATCTAATTAAAGATAAGAATAAGCGGTTTGAACGCGTTCTAGAATTAATGGCGCTCGTAGGTTTATCAGAAAGATTGATGAATACTTATCCACATGAGTTAGATGGAGGCCGTCGTCAGCGAATTGGTATTGCAAGAGCTTTAGCATTAAACACGAAATTCATCGTATGTGATGAGCCCGTTTCTGCACTAGATGTCTCAATACAAGCCCAAATACTCAATTTAATGAAAAAATTACAAGAACAGTTAGGGCTTACTTATATATTCATCACACATGATTTATCTGTAGTCAATCATTTTTCAGATGAGATTGCAGTGATGTATTTAGGCCAAATCATAGAAAAAGCAAGTTCAGAAATGCTATTTTCAAACCCTGTTCATCCATATACTAAGGCATTGTTATCAGCAATTCCTAGACCTTCTTTGGTGAAAAAACAAGAGAAAATCATCTTGAAAGGTGAGATAACATCCCCTATCAATCCTGAAGCGAATTGTAGATTTGCAGCAAGATGTCCTCATGCTCAAGAAATCTGTTATAAAACAGAACCCATCCTAAAAAACATTGGAGAAGATCATTTGGTATCATGCCACCTATTTGGAAATGCATAGGGCTGTCTGAAGCAATCATGAGTGTTGACACACCAATGATTGCTTTTTTTTGTTAAATTAGACTGCTTTATGGGCTCTTTACATAATGTTTGATTAGGTTTATTCTATAGATAAATGACCTTGAAAAGCAATATGGACATAAGGAGAACAAATGAAAATCTTAAAAGAGTTAAAAAATAAGCAGCATAATCCGATTTTTGGTATAAAAGAACTTTTAAAATTTATTGGTCCTGGACTTTTAGTCACTGTTGGTTTTATTGATCCAGGTAATTGGGCGTCAAATATAGCAGCAGGTTCACAATATGGCTACAAACTACTGTGGATGGTCACATTATCCACCTTGATGTTGATTATGTTACAGCACAACGTTGCCCATCTTGGAATCGTAACGGGTGATTGTTTGGCAGAGTCTGCCAATAAAAATTTAAAGGCTTGGCTGGCTAAGCCAATACTTATTACTGCGATTTTCGCAGCAATTTCAACGGCTTTGGCAGAAATTTTGGGAGGTGCAATTGCACTAGAACTCCTTTTTAAAGTACCCATAAAACTTGGGGCGGTTATTATCCTTGGCCTTATTCTCTACATGCTTTTTTCCAATTCCTATATGAAGCTCGAGAAATGGATTATTGGGTTTGTCTCCCTTATAGGTTTGTCATTTCTCTATGAACTCAGCCTAGTGAATGTCAGTTGGTCTGAGGCTGCCTATGGTTGGACCCACATCAGCGTGCCAACAGGTTCGATGCCAATTATTATGTCGGTGCTTGGCGCAGTTGTCATGCCTCATAATTTATTCCTGCATTCTGAGATTATTCAGAGTAGACAGTGGAATCTCGAAAATGATGATGTGATTAAGCAACAACTGAAATACGAGTTTACGGATACCTTCTTCTCAATGCTGGTAGGTTGGGCAATCAATAGTGCCATGATTATACTTGCTGCCACGACCTTCTTTGCAAATCGAGTTGCTGTTACTGAGCTTGGTCAAGCTGAAAAAATGCTCACACCGCTTGTGGGAAATGGAGCTGGTTTAATATTTGCCATTGCACTTTTATTTGCAGGTGTTTCTTCGACGATAACGGCTGGTATGGCAGGCGGGTCTATTTTCTCAGGCATGTTCAACGAACCTTATGATATCTCGGACCTTCATACAAAAGTAGGTGTTGCAGCTATTTTAGGTGTTTCGACATTTTTAATTTTTCTAATATCAGATCCATTTAAAGGCTTGATTTATAGCCAAATGCTTCTGAGTATACAATTACCGATTACTGTTTTTTTACAAATCTATTTGACCTCTTCGAAAAAGGTAATGGGTAAATACAAAAATTCCTTATTAGATCAAGTTTTACTTTGGGGCATAGGTCTTACATTAACGGTATTAAATATTATGTTATTTGTTAGTTTTTTTAATTAATGGTTATTCTTTTCCAAAAAGGATATAATATTTATGAGTCATTAAACTAAATAAGGGAGGCAGTGCTATGAATGGTTTAAGAACTGTCAGTTTCGAAGTTTTAGTGGAATGCGTTGACCTAGCTAGCGGGAATCCAGATGCATTTATCAAACTATTGCTTGAAAGAACTGGTGATCTTGAAAAGATCGCAATTACAGACAAAGGTAAACCGTGCTTTCTCATTCAGCCTCAGGAGCAAAAGGACTTAAATACAGTCCAATGGATCGATGCATACGCTTCTGAGCTCGACTTAAGAATGTAGCAAAACATGACTTCGCTATGATGAATATATCATAGCTTTTTTTGAGGCTATTTAACTTGTTAATTAAAATATAGCAATGCTCATTCTTGTTTCAGTAGAGGAGGTTTATATGGATGCATTTGAAACCATATATGAACAAAATTATAAGAAATTATATAACTTAGCCTACAGAATGACGGGTAATTTGCATGATGCAGAGGATGTCTTACAATCTGCATTTTTAAATGCATACAAGGGATTCCATAACTTTAGGGAAGACTCTAGTGTCGAAACTTGGCTGTATCAAATTGTATTAAATGAGTCAAAACAATATTATAAAAAGATTAATAAAATGCCTATGGATAAATTTGCAGAAGAGAATAAGATTAGTCTTGAAGAAGCCTATGGTTATATCAATAAATATGGAACGGTAGAAGACGAAATCATGTATACTGCCACAAAGGAAGCTTGCTTACAGATGTTTATGAATTGCTTGTCTTCAAAGCTCAGGGCGGTATTTACCTTGAGGGTCGTTTTAGATTTTACCACAGATGAAGTTGCAGACATGCTCAAGATTAAACCTAGTACCGTTAAGGTTTATTTGCATAGAGCTAGAACTTTTATAACTGCTAATGTCAAGGGAAAATGCTCTTTGATTAATCCCAGTAATCCGTGCAAATGCAGTGGCTGGATAAAGTATGCGTTAGAAACAGGTCTCAAAATTGATAATGCGGACATACGGGTTATTCAAAAAAAAGAAGCCCTGATAAAAGCTGCGTTTAAAGAAGAAATATCAGATCTTTATAAGGTTATGTTACTTTATAATACAGAAGTTATTCCCAAACCCTATGATTCATTTAAATCGCATGTTATGCAGTTGATTGCGGATAAATCCTTTAAACTACTGGATTATAATGACGAGCTTTAAATCAAATAATACAAATTAAATAATAAAAATCAAATAATAGATTAATCATAATAATACAAATCAAATAAAATAAAATAGAATAAAATCTAATGTAACCTTTTTTCAAAAGCTGACTCTAATGTAGTGAAGACATTAAAGTTTTGTATCTGAAAAGAGGTTTTTTTATGAGAATAAGTGAAGCGAAGAAATGTATTAAAGCAATTTATCTTAAAACAGATGCTGTTATTGCGCTTATCAGTGAAAGAGGTGTTGGTAAGACATCAGCATTTCAACAGGCAGCAGAAGAACTGGGCATTGGATACATAGGCCTCTATGCAGCCGCACTTGAAGGTCCAGATTTCATGGGATTACCAGAAAAAAACGGCAAACATCAAATAACACAATATTTACCGCCACAATTTTTGCCAACAGAACAAGCGGTTATGGCTGGCCAATGTCCCGAAAAGGGCATTTTAGTCTTAGAGGAAATTAACAGAGTACCCAGTGATACAATTTCAGTGCTATATCCACTATTGCTTGAGAAGAAATTAAACGGACACCAAATGGCAAAAGGCTGGGCAATTGGTGTCACTATGAATCCAGACAAACTCAATTATATGGTAAATGCACTTGATGATGCCATGCTAGATCGATTTATCGCCATAGAAATTACACCAAATATTGAGGATTATCTTGAATACTCACAATTGAACGCTCCAAATGAAGCGGTTTTGTCTTTTTTAAAGAAAATGCCTGAAATGTTGTTAGTCGTGAAGTCAAACGGAGAGAGTTCAGTCTTTTCAAAGTCACCAACACCAAGAGGTTGGACACAAGTTCAATTGATACTCAATCAATCTGAGCTCGAAAAAAGCCTGCTCAAAGAACTTGTATCCGGGATTGTTGGGCCTCAAGCGAGTGCCAGTTTTTTTAGTTATATGTCTCAACAAATGCCGCAAATACCAGATGTTGATATGATTCTAAATCATTACATTGAAGTGCGCATGGATGTCATAACTTTAATTGAAAAAAGACAAATGGAATGGATCCATTATTTGATTAAAGAATGCATTCGAAAAATAGAGTATGAATTTGAAGCTGCCAATCAGCAACAATTGGAGACTTATAGTGAAAATTTAGAGGATTTTGTTAAAGATTTACCAGATGAATTTCAACTTTTCTATTTTAAACATTTGATTCAATCTTTGCCTAATAAACACCAAGTCTTGACGAAATCTTCTGAGACTTTTGAAAAAATAAGTGGTAAAATAATTGATTTTGCTTATGAAATGTAGGTGGGTAAGATGTTAGATAGCTTGGAAAATAATAATACCTTCAGTTCTGAATGCATCAATGAGCTTATAAGAAAAGATCAAATGAAGTTAATCATGCACTATCCATTTTATGGACTATTGCTTATGAAAATTCAAGTACAAATAGATCCATACGCCAGTCAAATGAAATTCTCTTTTAATGAGCGCATAGTGATTTCATTAAACCCAAAGTGGTATGCAGCCCTAGATGGTCAAGAAAGGCTTAAGAATTGGATACACAATTTAGCGCATTTATTATTATTACATCCCACAAGGCGGTTTCAAAAAGATATCTCTGTTTGGTCTATCGCTTGTGATTTGGCTGTGAATGAGTTAGTAAGTCCAGAAATGGTAATAGAATCTAGTCCATCTGTTTTAGTATTGAATCAGGCGCTTAAGCTTAAACTCAAACCCGGAAAATTGGCAGACTATTATTACGATGAACTCCTTAGCTTAGAAGAACCCCTCTTTTTTGATAATAAGGATAACCAAATAGAATTGTTGCTGCCAACAGATCAAAAATTAAAGGTTCAACAAATGGATAATCTTGAAATAACATCTTCGGATCTGAGAATACTTGAAAGTGAATTATCCTCTTTTATAGATGACCAAATCAAATTAGGAGAAGTTTCAAATGTATTAATTGAAAAGCAGTATGAAATCTATCAAGCATATCATATTCACTGGCGAATACTCTTAAAAAAATTCATAACTGGAAAAGGCCATATCACTAAAAAAACAACTTACAAAAAGCTTTCAAGACGATTTGACCAAATGCCAGGAAAAAGACGTCAACTTGGAATTGATGCCTTTGTAGCCATAGACGAGAGCGGGTCAATTCAACCGGAAACATGGCATATGTTTCTAAATGAGTTAAAGCTTTTAAAAAAAATTACAAATGTCAATTTTTTGACCAGTAGGTTTGATCATACTTGCTCAGAACCAATACCATTAGAAGCCTTTATTAAAAATGCTCAAACTCAAAAAAAAGGAAGCACAGACTACAGACCAATTTTTGAAATTGTAGAAAGAAGGCGGATTAGGTTAGTGATTATTTTCACAGATGGAGAAGGTATTTTTCCTCAAAATACACATTGTAACGTTTTGTGGCTATTAACAAAAAGAACTCAAATTCCAAACAATTTAGGTCAAGCAATTTATATTAATGAGTAAAAGAGGTGCTTTAATGAAATATCAAATAGACGGTGGGCACTTGGTAATTGATATGAAATTACTGGGAGAACTTTTTTTAATACCAAATCAGCCCTTGATTCAAATACTGCGAAAAATGGATGTAAGGCCTGAAAGGACCAGTAAAAAGGAAATACTTTTAGATTTTAATTTTAAAAATAAATATGAGTTTAATGATATTGTATATGAAAATTTGAAAAATCTAGCCCTTCAATTTGAAGATCAGATTAAGGGTTCCTTAGTAGTCACGTGTATGACAACACATACTTGCCTTTATTTGTCCTTGCAATTTGGAGGTGAGGATTGTATAAAAGTATGATCAATTAATCACAAATAGGTACATGTAGATAAACTTGATGAAATAGACTTTACGAAATAATGAATTAGTGGTACTATATGAGTATATTCGAATATACTCATATAGTATTTTTTTGAGAAAGTGAGATCATGCGATGATTGAAATTTTAAAAGCACTCAGTGATGAAAATCGGCTGAGAATCTTGAATCTACTGACACAACAAACGCTTTGCGTTTGTGAACTTGAGGTCTTGCTAGATATGAATCAATCCAATGTATCCAGACATTTAGGCAAGCTCAAGTCTGCGGGCATTATCGTTTCCATGAAAGAAGGGCAATGGGTAAGATATGTAATTGATGGACAATTTAAAGAAAATCATCAAATGCTCTTTACTTATTTGCTAGACCAGTTTCAAACTGAAGCATCTTGCTTAAACGATTTGAAAAAGCTTAGGGCCTATAAAACGGGCAACCTCACCTGCCAAATGATTACGGAAGATAAACTCCAAGTCATTGAGGCAATTAATATTCAGAAATGAGGCATTTAAAATGAAAAGAGAAAAAGTATCTCAAGAAATGGATATCTTTGGTCGTTATTTGACGGTATGGGTAGGCCTTTGTATCATCGTCGGTGTATTAATCGGTAAGTTCTTTCCAATTTTTCCCGAGTTTTTAAGTCGATTTGAGTATGCCAAGGTTTCGATCCCTGTGGCAATTCTAATATGGCTGATGATTTATCCCATGATGCTTAAAATAGATTTTAACAGCATTGTTGAAGCGACAAAAAAACCTAAAGGTTTGACGGTCACCTGTGTCACCAACTGGTTGATTAAACCCTTTACAATGTACCTCATCGCTGCTTTTTTCTTAAAGGTAGTCTTTAAAGTCTTTATAACGCCAGAACTCGCTAACGAGTATTTGGCAGGGGCTGTTTTATTAGGGGCAGCACCTTGTACGGCTATGGTCTTTGTGTGGAGTCATTTGACAAAAGGCGATCCAGCTTATACGGTGGTTCAGGTTGCTGTAAATGACCTCATACTCCTCTTTGCCTTTACGCCGATTGTTGCGCTATTATTGGGGATATCAAACGTCATCGTCCCTTATGATACCTTATTTTTATCTGTACTTTTATTTGTGGTTATTCCACTGGTTGGTGGCTATTTGTCTAGAAAGCATATTATTAAGAGCAAGGGTATGGCATACTTTGAAACCGTATTCTTAAAGAAATTCGATCAAACAACGATTATAGGCTTATTGCTGACACTCGTCATCATCTTTTCATTCCAAGGTGAAACCATTCTCAATAACCCAGCCCATATCGTTTTAATCGCTGTGCCATTGATTATTCAAACCTTTTTGATCTTCGGTGTGGCATATTTCTGGGCCAAAGCATGGAAGCTCAAGCACAATATAGCAGCGCCTGCAGCATTAATCGGTGCGAGTAATTTCTTTGAACTTGCTGTGGCGGTTGCCATCTCACTTTTCGGCCTTCAATCCGGAGCAACACTGGCAACTGTGGTAGGCGTTCTGGTAGAGGTGCCAGTTATGCTGACACTTGTTAAGATTGCCAACGGGACCAAACATTGGTTCGCAGATTAGGTCAATTAAAAGCATTAGAGAATTGCCTTGAAATTGATTA
>NZ_JBVBZF010000108.1:0-10886 GCF_057447755.1 Fusibacter sp.
GATTATTTTTCTTAAGCGCGTCCATCTTGAGCATATAGGTCGAGAATGCTCATGAAAGAAATTTTTCTTCTGTCGATGCGCCCCTTATTAACACCTCTTTTGAGACCTTCCAATCTCGAGACCTCTCTCAAAGGCTTGCTTGTTCAAGGGGAGTAGTGATGCTTTACTTGCGAGTTTTTTCTCTACGGTGTTCCATACGATTTCAGGTTCAACAACACCTGTATAGCCAATATAGACACCGAGCATAATGATGTTGAGCACCTTGGCATTTCCCATTTCAAGTGCCATCTCAGTTGCAGGCACTTTTACCAAAGAAATATCATTTCTCCCCACATTTTCGCTGACGATTGAGCTGTTGATGAACAAGTTCCCGCCTGGCTTCAATTGGTTTAAAAATTTATCCAGTGAAGGCCCATTCATCACGATGAGGTCATCCATTATGTCCATTAAAGGTGCACCGATGAAATCATCCGAAATAACGACAAAGCAGTTTGCAGTCCCGCCACGTTGTTCGGCTCCATAGGATGGGAAGAACGTAACATTTTTATCAGTTGAATCGCAAGTCGCCTGAGCCAGGAATTTTCCAAGCGTCATGACCCCTTGACCGCCGAAGCCGGCAACGCATAAATTTGTTTCCATATCAGTCCTCCTATTTATCTCTATAAACCCCGAGTGGATATTGAGGAATCATTTTTTCTTCAATAAACTCGAGTGATTTTAAGGGATCTACCCCCCAGTTGGTTGGACAGTTTGAGACAATCTCTATCAATGAAAAGCCTTTGCCATCCAATTGATTTTGAAACGCCTTTTGAATTGCCTTCTTTGTCTTAATAACGTTTTGCGGCGTATTGCAGCTTGTTCTTTCAATATAAACCGGTGCAGTCAATTTATTAATGACTTCACACATATCCATTGGATAGCCATGATCCTCGGCTTGTCTTCCCTTTGGCGCTGTTGAAGCTTTCATGCCCATAAGCGTCGTTGGTGACATTTGACCACCTGTCATACCATAGATCCCGTTGTTGACGTGGATGATGGTGATGTTTTCACCGCGGTTTGCTGCAGATATAGATTCCGCAAGCCCGATCGATGCAAAGTCGCCATCCCCTTGGTAGGTGTAAACCAAGGTATCCTTGTTGCTTCTCTTGAGCCCGGATGCCACTGCTGCTGCACGACCGTGTGGCGAGGTGATATTGTCATAAGCCATATAGTTCATGCTAAGGCCACAGCAGCCTATACCAAGGACACAAGCCGTTTTATCTACGATATTCATCTCTTCTAATACTTCACCGATTAATTTTATTACGGTGCTGTGAAAACAACCTGGGCAGAAGCCCGAAACCTTGTCTTCCTGAATCGTTTTTGTTCTAGCATACATCTGCTTCATCTCTATCACTCCTTCTCAAATCCCTTGACCGTTTCGATGATCAAGTCGCGTGTCATGATGTTTCCGCCGGAACGTAAGCAAGTCTTAACCGGAATGCGTTCCTTGACGACTGCCTCTACATCGTGAATCATTTGTGCAGGAATTGACATTTCAACGTCAAGAATGTATCTTACCTGCTTTGAGTCGAGTGCTTCAAACGCCTTGCTCGGGAACGGATGCACCGTAATAGGTCTGATAAGTCCGGCCTTGATGCCATCTCTTCTAAGATGGTCAACTGCTGATTTAGCAATACGTGCAGAAATTCCATAAGCTGTCAGGACGAGATCAGCATCCTCTACAAGATAGGTCTCTGCCATTGCATCCTTTTCCCATGACTTATAAAGGGCCTCTGCTTCCTTGTTGACACGCTCCATTTCAGAGGTTTGCCATTGCCCTGGCTCAATCCATGCTCTCTCTTCATCCAGTGAGTGTCCTACACATGCCCAAGAGCGTTTGTTCCCTTTGATCGCAGCAATTTCATCTTCTGGCATGAGGTCTGGCAGTACGACCGGCTCCATCATAGCGCCAATAACGCCATCTGATAAGATTAATACAGGATTTCTATCCCTGTCAGCATACTCAAATGCTTTATAAGTTAAATCAACTGCTTCCTGCACAGATGCAGGTGCAAGTACCATCATTTCAAAGCCACCGTTTCCAGACGCCTTCGTCGCTTGAAGATAATCCATCTGTGCCGGTTGAATTGATCCAACACCAGGGCCCCCTCTTGAGATATTAGCATAGACCATTGGAATTCTTGCAGAAGCACAGTATGAGATGCCTTCACTTTTAAGCGCGATTCCAGGGCTTGATGATGAAGTCATTGACCTTGTACCGCCTGCAGCAGCACCATAGACCATACTGACAGCTGCGACTTCTGATTCCGCTTGAAGGAATGCGCCGCCAACCTCAGGCAATCTTCTTGCAAAATACTCAGGGATTTCATTTTGCGGTGTTATTGGATAACCAGCAAAAAATCTGCAGCCTGCTCTTACTGCAGCTTCTGCAATGGCTTCACAGCCTTTCATAAATATTCTTGACATTGTCTTCCTCCTATTTATAGATTTCGATTGCGCCATCTGGACAGATTCTTGCACACATTAGACATGCAATACAATCCTCCATTTTGGTAGGTTCAACATACTCATAGCCTTTAGTATTTACATTCGAACCTATTTCAAGGACTTGCTTGGGACAGAACTTCACACAATAGCCACAGCTTTTGCAGCGTTCTGAAATAATTTTTACGACAGCCATTTCTTACTCCTTTCACCCTAATGTCATGGGCAGTTTATTTTTTAGTTCATTGCTAATTAAGCCATGGATAAGTCAGATACAAATGCAGGGACATAAGCTCAACATCCACTAATTTACAAGCCTCTTTAAAAAGAGTTTCGCTTACGCAAGTAAAATCAATTGACTTATATGGCGATACCATGTCGGCCATTTTCTTATAGCCTTCCATAAAATCGTCCAGAGTGGTTGAGATACCAAGATTGGGATTGTTAATCAGCCTAACCTTATCCAGTTGCACCCTTGATGCTCCAAGCACAGCTGCTAGGGTCTTATCAACCTGGTCAATATCTGTAGACCAGGGTCTAAAGGCATTTAGAACATAATAGGAAATAGTATGATCCTTATTAAGCTCTAGCGCATATCCACCAACTGATTTTGCACCGATGTCATCACCACCGACATCCATCACAACGAAGCAGGTGTCATCTCTTAGCAATTTACTAACGCCTCCTACCATTGTCGGTGCATCCATAAATTGTTCCTCAAAGTGGAATATGATACCTGCCTTCTCCAGTTCAGAAACTGCTTCTCTTGATCTGAACAAGGGCTTGGTCATATCCATGTCAAAGAAGTGCACCGGTTTATTGCCAACCTTGCTTAAGAGCATTGCATAATTCAAAGCGATTTCACTTTTTCCACTTCCTGCCTCACCCAGAAATACAAAATTAGTCTTTTTTTGTTCAATCAAAACTTTCACACCTTCCAATTTAATCTCCAATCTTAGCTATACTGATTTAAAATGGTCTTGATTCTAAGCTCGTCTATTTCACCGCAAGCGCTGATAATACAATTGACAGATACTTTTCTTCAGCACTAGACCCCCTCGAGGTCAGAACAATAGGCACTTTAGCACCTACGACAATTCCCGCCATTTTAGCTTCAGCGCTGTAGACTAATGATTTTCCTAAAATGTTACCTACCGTGATATTGGGTACAACTAAAATATCCGTATCCCCTGTGACTTCACTTTTATAGCCTTTAATTTCCGCAGACTCAGGGCTAATCATCAAATCATAGGATATTGGCCCTTCAACGATACAATCTGCAATTTCACCATTTTGATTCATCTTCTTGAGCAAATCTGCATCCACAGATTCCGGCATCTTAGGGTTGACCACTTCAACCGCAGCAAGTACAGCAACCTTGGGTCTTTCATAGCCTAAATTTCTAAACACACCTACTGCATTCTCAATAATAAACTTCTTTTCCTCTAGGTTTGGATACATCATCATGCCTCCGTCCGACATTGCCAGGAGCTTGGGATAGTTGGACAGTTCATGGAAGACCAAATGTGAAATAAGGCTCCCAGTTCTGAGGCCATGTTCTCTATTCACCACAGCTCTCAATAAATCAGCCGTCTGAACTTTACCCTTCATGATAAAGTCAATTTTACCTTCATGAACGAGGCGTACTGCCGCTTCTGCAGACTCAGAGTCACCCTCTGTGGAAATGATGAAGTCATCCGCAAGTTCTTCACCAAGCTTATTTAAAATAGCCTTAATTTTCTCTTGGTCTCCGATAAGTATCGGCTCAACCAGTTGATCCTTTCGAGCTTTAAAAACGGCTTCCAGCGTATGTTCATCTTGAGCTGCAACAACGCCTACTCTCTTTTTTACAGGTGCACTTTTTACGCGTTGTATCATCTCATCAAAGGTTCTTATCATCTAATTTCATCCTTTCTATTTACTTCTACTCAGTTCTTATTATTTTAACTTCGCTCATCAAATCTCTTTATCTATCAAATCTCTTTATCCATCAAATCTCTTTTTCCATCAAATCGTCTATCTCAATTTTGCATCATCACTCAGACGCTCAGAATCTAAGGCGACATCTTTTATCGTCCTTGCGACACTGGTTACCGATTCGAGCTGTATCTTAGAGATCTGACTCATCCTTTCAATCTGATCGATCATATGAGAGACATTGTGATTGGTCTCATTTAAATACTCCGAAATTTCCTTAGATGCTTTGCCGCTCATAAGTGCCAGCTTCCTCATTTCATCTGCAACGATCATAAAACCACGTCCCTGTTCGCCTGCTCTTGAAGCCTCAATTGCAGCATTTAGCCCGAGAAGATTTGATCTCTTAGAAATGTTTTCGATGAGCTTAATGGTTTCACTGCTCTCTCCAATTGCTCTTTCTGCATTCATGGATATTTCGCCCATTAGCTTAAGACTATCTGAAAAGGTCAATGCTTGTTTCGAAATCTCTTGAATTTGACCATTGGCATTCTCCAGATCAGTCTTTAGAGAATGAGATGTTTTTTCAATTCGATTTTGAAGCTTTGTACTCTTGCTGATGCCGCAGGTTCCAACAATGCTCCCTTTTTCGTCAAAAACAGGAACGATAACCAACTTGAGGTCTTTCCCATGGACTTCCTGCGTTAAGTATTGCGTCATTGTCTTACCCGCCTCTAGGACAGCCTGTGTACCCTTGCGCGCTGCCTCTGATAATGGACCGACCTGCAAAGGGGATTTGCCTTCTCCTCTTTCTACAACGAATAAACATTCCTCCGCACTAGTCACAGTAATAGCATAATCACCATCTAGAATCCCTTCTACAATCGGGATATTCTCGATAACAGATTTTAGTCTCTCGTTCAAGTCTGCCTCCAAATTCGTATTTAGAAAAATATTGTCTGTTTATACATTCACATAAACAGACAATACAATAAAACATCCTATTTGATAAATTTATACTTTAATGTGCTGCCCTTACCTTCTACTGAAAGATCAGCATAAGGATTATAATCCGTATTTTCGACCACTTTGAACAAACTGTACATTTGAGGTAAGAAGTTTGCCCAGTTGCCCACCTCCTCTTCACAATGTGCTGCCCAAACAAGGCCATCTTCTTGTGTCTCTTTTTTCTTAGTGCCGATTGCCGAAGACTTGCCCACGACACCGTAATCTGTTTTTTCCCATTGATGAATTCTATAGCCCATTGGCTCAGGGTTGACAAGACATTGTTCACCGAGACCTAATCCTGCTACGATGACACAATGTTCATAAATCACGTATTCCTTTACCCAATCTGGTACATCTTCAAGTGCTTCAAATCGAATATAAAGGTTTTGTCTGCTACCGTCATTCCATGTTTGAGGTGCAATATGAATTGATCCCACCGGATTACCATGAACGGGTGCTTTTTCCCATATCAATGGCTCATGTTGGCTTGGATGCCAAAGTAAAAAGCTCTTCTCCATGTTGCTCCAAAACCAGTCGATCATTCTCGGTGTAATATTCTCATGTTCCCAGTCTATATGGGTAGCCTTGCCATCATAACTTACAATTGCTTTCATTTTTCACTCCTATAATTTCAACTAATATCTCTTATTTTTCAATTTTAAAATATAACGATCTTGATTTTAATTTAACTGCCACAGCCTATCTTGTTGTAATATAGCCTTGCCATTGTGCCAAGTGGTCAGAATCCGGTCTATCCATAATGAAGATCCCAGTAATATCCTTATAGGCTTCAAAGAATGGAAACTTGTCTACCTTGCTCCATGCTGGCTTTGTGAATTTATGACCATTTTTAACCATGGCATTGTGCCAAGCATTGCTGTCGTCAAACCAAAGCTCGACCACGCGGTCAAATGGGTTGATTCTCGGTTCATCCATCACGCGGCTTGACATGAATCTAATGACTTCAGGTGTTTCAATAGCTTCCTTTGCAAAGATTTCATGGAACCATTTCTCACCTTCTTCTACACTCACGCCCTCTGGATACGAGAGGAAAAACAACCATCTGAAGTTTGCACCGTCATCTGTAAGACGCTCGCTGCCCTTTAAATCATCTTCCCAGAAAATTGGTGCAAAACAGAACACGATTGGGTGGTAACCATCTGCAGAACCCTGCCATCCCGATTGTCTTAGGGTATCACTCGGCGGCTGACAAGTGATTTCCATAAAGTCATCAGGATATGCTTCCGAAAAAGCAAGCCCTCTCGAATGGCCTTTGCCCTTTTGGAAGATGTTAAAGTTCCAGTAATGTTCAGTCATAATCCAGTTATAAGTCCCAAACTGCTCTGCGCCTTCTGCCAGTGGTAAGGCATGATAGGTCGCATATTTTGTACAGTATGGACGAAATTGAGAAATACTCTCAGGTACATGTTGCTTATATAACCATCTAAAGGCCCTTGGTCTATCGTTGTCCGATCTGACATTGTTTAGAATAAAACTTCTCATCGGTTTAAATTCAGGTACATAGCTCATATTATTTCCTCACTCTTCTTAACTTGTTTAACTCGGTTGGTTAACTCGGTTGTTTAACGCTTTGTTAAACTTGATTTCTTAACTGCTATTTTTTATTTAGAAAATACATCCACTGAAGATTACACTTCGACGTATTCATGTGCTACTTCATCACCTTTTAAGACGCGATATGCGCCATTTGCAAGGGCGTCCATTTCATTTTCACCAGGGATGATCACAACATTTCCGATAAAAGAAACGCGCTCTTTAATCATGTCTGTTAAATATTCAGAATATGCAATACCACCTGTTAAAATAATGGCATCGACTTTACCCTTTAATACGGTTGCCATTTCACCAATGCCCTTAGACACTTGGTATGCCATGGCTTCAAAGACCAGCCTTGCATCAGGATCACCTGCTTGAGCCCTTTCGGCAACACTCTTTGCATCTGTTGTCCCAAGGTAGGCCATAATACCACCCTTGCCTCTCATGCTCTTTTTGATTTCACTCTTTGTGTACTTGCCACTGAAACACAATTCAATCAAATCATTACAAGGCACTCGACCAGCTCTTTCTGGCGAAAATGGGCCTTCATCATCTGCAAGGATGTCCACCATTTGGCCCATAGTATGTGCATTGACCGAAATGCCACCACCTAAATGTGCGATGATCAAGTTGAGCTTGGCATAGGTTGTTCCCATACGACTTGCGTATTCATGCGCCATGGCACGAGAGTTAAGGGTGTGACTAAAGCTCTTTCTCGGCACAAGCGGCGATCCTGAAAGTCTCGCAACATCTGTGAGTTCATCTACAGCCACTGAATCGTAAATCAGGGCATCTATCCCTAGTGGATTAGCGATTTTATAAGCGATTATAGCTGCGAGATTAGACGCATGCTCCGGAATCGTATCGCTCTTTAATCTATCCATCATGGTTTTGTTGACTTTATAAGCGCCTGATTTTACAGGTGGTAAAAGACCGCCCCTTCCGACCACAGCCGAAAGACCACTCATATCAAAACCCTTCTCCATAAGACATTTCTCAACGAGGTTATGTCTAAAGTCGAGCTGTTCAATCACATTGCCAAACACGCTGAGCGTTTCAGCCGAATGTACTAAATTTTCAACAAATAAAAGTGCATTTTCCTCATAAACCGCTATTTTAGTAGAGGTTGACCCCGTATTGATGGCTAAAATCGTCATTATGCCACCGCCTTTCTTCTCTTAGCTGAAGCTAATAATAAACCAAGTGCAATGGATAGGAAAGCTGCTGCTAAAATTCTATATGCTTCAGGTAGCAAAAATGTGATGGTATGGGCTGGAATCCAGAAAAAAGGAACAGTCTTGCCAACCACAAAGGTTACAAAATTGACCATGTCAATTCTTTTAATAACACTAATAATATCTATTTGCTCTGCTTTCTCACCCTTCATATCAAGGTAAGTGTCTGTAATACGGTGTGCAAACATAAAAGTTGGTGCGAATAAACAGTTCATAAAGGTTGCCACAAAGAAGGCGAACGCAAGCGGTACGCCTTCAAATGGCAGAATGTGAATCTCTTGAAGCTTTAAAATGCCTGCTGAAAAAATGGTAAAAACACATGTGATCAGCATGCCGATAAGGCCCCAAATAATGGCTCTCACAACAAAGTAAGGTGGCTTTTCCCAATCTCCTTTTGAAACTCTAATTGCCAAAAGTTCTCCCATGGAAGCTAATATAGCAAATTTTAAGAATCCTCCTGTTAACTTATATGTTGATGTAAAACTAATAAAAATATCTCTTGTTGCTGGATTAATTAAAACGATACAAAATGCTATAAATATCGCACTCCAGATAAAATCACCTTTCTTCATTGCTTGTCTCCTATACTTATTTTAAATATTTAATGTTATATTCTATTACGGACGTGATGGCTCGATAAAGGCCTTATACTTCTCTAACTTTTCAGGTAATTGGTGCATATTCGCATGTGGAACGAGTGAAACCTCTTTAAGCTCTTTTGCATGGTGGAACTTACCAGAGAGCTTAACATGTGATAGTGCCGCTTGTTCCTCAGTCACTGTAAATGAAGCCTCGCTGCCATTAACCGTTAAAGTCCCTTTAACGCCGCAGATGCTACAAACTGCAGGATTTACTTTATCCACGTTATTGATTTCAAATAATTTTGAGTGACAGATTGGGCAGACGCCTTTGTCACCAATATAGGTTGCTTCTTCAAGTGGCTTTTTAAGAGATTCTACTAAATGTGTTCCAGATTTATTTGCTCTTTCAAGCCAATTGTCATGAAGTGCTACAACACCTGGTAAAGCGATCCAGTTCACGAGCATTTTATCCACTACTTCATATTGCATGGATAAAACTGATAAATGCATCATTGGGAGTGCCAAAGTATCCCATTCACTACCACCCACTGCAATAAGTGATGCTGCTTTTGGCTTGAAAGAACGTGGGTCTGGTCCTTTACCAGTTGTGATGTTTTTTGCTTCTCTCGTTTGCTTTGCAATTAATCTAAAGGCCATATCGTGAGAAGGACCAAGTCTATCGTTTAAAATTTTTAATTGGCCAGGTGCTGTTTTTTCATAAATCGGCGCACCTAAAATTAAACCGTCACACTCTAATAATTTTTCATCGATGAATTCAAAATCATCCTTTAAGACACATCTGCCTGAACCTGACTTTTCAAGAAGATCAATAACACATGCATTACAGCCCGTACATGGTTTGAGATTTAAGTCTTGTAAGCGTACAAATTCAACCTCAGCGCCTTGCGCCTTTGCACCCATCAATGCTTCCTTGACTAAAATCTCAGTATTGCTCATTCTTCTTCCACAGCTAACACCCAAAATTTTCATAAATCTTCCTCCTAAAATAATTTATAATTAGAGCCCTTTTCTAAGGCTTAATCAACACTTGTCTACCGTCTTCAGGGCTGCCGTCTTCTTGCTTAATATTTCACAATAAACACGATACCTCATACGTACGCTGAATTATAAAGCAAACCTCATGCCAACTTTCTTAGAAACTATTTTAAGCGCTATGCAATAAGATATTTACACAGTTCTTCTTGTTATGCCTTATCAAAATCGTTAATGGACTCATGGACTTATTCAAATTCTCTACAAAAAAAAGAATAGCCTATGCTATTCTAAAAGTTGATATTGTTTAATTTTTCGCATCATGGTCGATCGTGAAATGGCTAGAGCGGATGCCGCTAAACTCTTATTGCCATCATAGGCATTAAGGGCTTGCATTATAGCTTCTATCTCTAGTTCCTCCAGTGTCTTCAGTGCTTTCTTTTCTTTAATGATTGATTGAGATGATTTAAGTGAATCCATCTGATGCGTCATATCATTATGCACATTTAAACTGTGGATTTGCGTCTCCACTTCAGCTGCAGAGATCACTTCGCCTGTGTTTAAAACACTGAATCGATTGATTAGATTACGCAATTGTCTCACATTTCCGGGCCATGAATACTGCATCATCAAATCTATAGAGGCACTGGAAAATGTTAAACCTAAGTTGTTTCGCTTAATAAAATAATCGATAAGCATAGGCAAATCTGATAAACGCTCCCTCAATGACGGCACTTTGATTTCAAGGGTATTTAAGCGATAGTAGAGATCTTCTCTGAATTGCTTCTCATGGCTCATGGCAAGGAGGTTGCGGTTCGTTGCCGCAATGACCCTAGCATTCGTCGGTATGAGACGGTTACCCCCAACACGTTCAAATTCCTTCTCTTCAAGGACCCTTAGCAGTTTCGTCTGCATCTGAAAGCTCATGTCTCCAATTTCATCAAGAAGAATTGAGCCGCCATTTGCCACTTCAAACTTTCCTTTTTTTGAAGATGATGCACCTGTAAAAGCACCCTTTTCATAACCAAAAAGCTCTGATTCCAAGAGTTCACTAGGTATGGCACTACAATTAATCTTAACAAAGGGATTGCTCAGCGTCGAATTGTTGAAA
>NZ_JBVBZF010000109.1:0-10853 GCF_057447755.1 Fusibacter sp.
AAGAGTTGGTGTTCAGCAGATTCATAAGAAGTGTTACTCTTGACAATACTAACATACTTTTATATACAAATCAAATTAAGGTGGTTTAAATGACTAAAAAGTTACTCCTTGCAATCATTCTTATAAGTTTATTATGCCCATCTCTTGCTTTTGCAAACACCCCAGTTATGGATGGCAGACCTATTATTGGGAAGGTTTTTTTGGATGATTTTGAAATTGGTTTCAGCAATCCTCCGATTTACTTTCAGGATAAAATCATGGTACCCGCACGTGCCCTTTTCGAAAAATTGGGCATTCAAGTCTATTGGATTGACAACAATCAAGAACTGCTTGGATACAAAGATAACGTCTTTCTTAAAGTACAGATTGGCAACGAAATTGCCTATGTAAATGGCAAAGCTGTTTCTATGGAAATCCAACCACTATTAAGATATGGTGAAATTTTTATCCCGGCTTCTTTTATCGCAAAAGTTTTTGATCTCAATTACAAATTGGATTCAAAAATGCACACCATTAACTTGGACTTTAGAGAAAATTTATATGAATATGAGCAATTTGACGGTGAGCACTATAAGAAAATTAACACGGTTAACTGGGGCATCAGTTTCTTTGTCCCTGAGTATTGGGAACGTTTAGAAGACACCTACGCATCTTACGGTTACCAGAGTGACTACGAATATTATAAGTTTGAACCTCGTGTTTTACCACTGGATAGCTCCTTTACAAGGGCCATACTTGCAGATGCTTTAATAAACAATCTCACCTATGAGTTCGGAAGTCAAATTTCCAACATAAAAACATCAGATCGCCTCTTTAATAACTTTTTATGTCGTGTCATCACTTATGACCTCAAGGATGGCGATACACATAAAAAGAGATTTCTCTATGTTCTCTTTGAAAACAACAATGGCTACATCTTCGATGGCGAAGTGGATGACACCATCAGTCGAGAAGACGCCCAAAAGGTTTTCGATACAATTGTGGGCACTTTCCAGATCAGCAAGCTCTCTGTTGATGATAAAAGGGAACACTACATT
This sequence comes from Fusibacter sp., assembly GCF_057447755.1. Taxonomy (NCBI): domain Bacteria; kingdom Bacillati; phylum Bacillota; class Clostridia; order Eubacteriales; family Fusibacteraceae; genus Fusibacter; species Fusibacter sp. The sequence continues at coordinate 1,038 of NZ_JBVBZF010000109.1, forward strand.
GAACTTGGAAAATTCTATGAAAGTAACATCAAACTAGACGTGCCCATTTATTCAAATATGTCCATAGAAAATCAGTTCATGTTTAGTGGAAGCGTGCCAATTGACACTGCTTTAAAGGGCCTTCATATAATTGTTTCTAAGGACAATGAAAAGACAGAATACTACGCACCAATCGTCAATGGTGTTTTCAAGGCAAACATTTTTACACCGTTCGGGCTAGGAAAGCACAATATTACAGTTATGATCGACGATGGCGGAAGTCAACCTTTAAATCCAACCGTTGGCCCTACGCTTGACGACGTCGTCAATGAGGCTATTTCTTTAGAAATGCCAATAGATGCAAAGAAGATCGCACTGAAATTCAGTGTTATCAACCTATCAGATGACGCCATTAAATTCTTGTTGCCTTCTGATTATATCAATTATGATGCCAATATCGTCTATCAAACCGCCAATAGCCTTACCTATAATCTAACGAACGACTACGCCAAGGCTAAAGTTGTTTACGAATGGCTGCTAGACAATTATTCGTATGAACCGATACTTGAAAGTTCGATGCTCTCAACTACAACAGATATGTTGACCAAGACAAGTGGTACAGAAGTTGATCTCAGCATACTCTATTCAGGATTAATGCGGTCCATGAACATTCCTTCAAGAATCGTGAGGGGCACAAACGAACAAGTATCTCATTACTGGGTTGAAAATTTCATCAATGGCAAATGGCAACTTTCAGATATCGCATGGGAAATTAGATTTAAGGATGACCAATCTAAAAAGACACTTAAATATTTCAATCTCAATGTGATGGGGCATTACTCTCAATACAAGAAGACGGAGTTTTTGCCATTTTAGGTATGACGAATGAAATTTGATTTTATAACAAACGCGCCCCTTAACCATCCTCCGAGCAAGCGTCCTCGACTTTGTCTGCGGATTGCTCTTCGGATGGTTAAGGGGCGCGTTTTGTGTATTTTTGCCGATTTACATTCATGTCTTCCGCATAATGGCGATCAAACACCTTGGCGTATGAGCGTCCTCGACTTTGGACCTGTCTTAAAAGCAAAAGTCAATTGATGAGGATCTTTATGACCATTGTCATCAATGCCACCGAGTATAATCTTCTCGACAATGGATTCAAAGACATCAGCATCAAAGTACTTCTTAAAGCTTTTAAGTCTTGCATTTTTTCTTTTTCTTCACTATTTGTTAATAAAAGTTCATTTGTTGCCTTGATTAGTCGTTCTTAATCAGTATTAAGTTCAAGAAGCTTATTATCATAATTTTTAAGGTCAATAGCACCATCAAGATGAAGATCAATCAGCTTCATGATTTTTTTGATGTTATATCAGTCCTTTATTTACTATTTCAAGTTTTCTTCTGGTCTACACTTTTTCACAAACAAAATGCCCCCTTCTTGGTAAACAGTTTGTAATTTTAACGATCTGCCTAAAAGGGAACATATCAAAGCCGAAATAGATAGGAGGGGCGCCGAAAATATATTGTTCTACTTATCAATTAATTCAGATGCTACCAAAAGGTTCCTTATTGCTGTTACTGCTTCTGCACAAGTAAAAGTATCTTTAGGATTAACCGCGTCCTTCGTTTTTCCATTGAATATTCCTGTACTTAAAGTTCTTTTTACATCTTCATATGCCCAAGCGGCTATCCTATGCGTATCAATAAAACTTGCAATCTTATCGTTATTAATCTCTTCTATTCTAGCAATATCCATTGCCCTTGAATACATCACCATTGCTTCCTCTCTACTAATCTGAGCACTTGGTTTAAATGTACCGTCTGGATATCCACTGATAATGCCATACTCAGAAGCGATATGAATAGCATTCGCCAGTTCGTCTGTCATTTCTACGTCAGAAAACTTTTGTGCACATGTAATTTCAGTTCTGTATATTCCAAGAGCCCTGACAATATATTCTGCAAACTCTCCTCTTGTAATAGCTCGATCAGGCAAAAAAGTCTCAGGATTCTTAATAACAAGTCGTGATGCCATATCGTTGACCGCTTCTTTTGACCAGTGATTGTTCACCGATTCTACAATTATAGGATTCCAAATGGCTGAATAACTGGAGTTTGTTAACGAATTGATTTCTGCATAGTATATGCCATCTTTAACAAATACCTTAGTTGGTACATGAGAAAAAGAGCCATCTTCATTATAAACTATTCCTGTTGTAACTTTACTCGGGTCAACACCATCTGGTAATTTAACCACACGCTTTACATATTGATTAAACTTTGAAACAGTCATCTGCTTTTCTTCACCAGTTACTGTTTTTGTTTTAGCAACAACTTCAAAACTAATAGGTTTAAATACAATCTCTTGACCGTTTGCTTTAGCTTTCTTCTCTATTTCACTTGCTATAGCTTCATCAGTTTTATTAATTTTGACTTCAATTTCAATTTCCTTTAATTGATCTTCTAGAACACCTAAGTTCTTAGCTACGCTCTCAATTCCAACCTCTTTTGCAGGAATCACATAGTGAACCTCTTTAGATATAATAGATAAATTAAAATCATTGTCATCCATACTCTTAACAATATCACCTGTAAGCATTGTTGTAATCTTATTTGCATCTTGAGTTGATATTGGTACCTCAATACTATTTATTTCTTGACTCTGATTCTTTACCACTTCTTCAATCTTTTTATTTATTACCTCTGAATCAACCTTAACTTCTACTACTTTTTCACCAGATTCTTCGACAACACTTTCCTTACCCGCTTTCTCTTCTTGTCCATTGATAATTATCACAGTATTTTCTTCTTGCTTTTTATTTTCCTCAATATTTTGAGATGAATCTGTGTTATCATTTGAACTTGAGCCAGCAGAATCTCCAAAATTTCCACTGCTGATCACTCTAGTCCATTTTGCATATAAGGTAATATCTTCTGCCATCACTTTATCTAATGTAAAATTCCAGGGTAACGTAAATTCCGAATCTTTATACCAACCACCAAAATTATAACCTGATTTTATAGGTGTTGTCGGTGATGTCACTTGTGAATTATAATTTACTGTAATCGGAACAACAATATTGCCTCCATTACTTTCAAAGGTGACTTTATATTGATTTACATTGTATTGAGCTGTAACTGTTAGGTCTTCTGTAATATTATTATATGTCACATCCCAGCCTGTAAAGCTGTATCCAGTTCTTGTTGGGTTCACTGGCGCCGTTGCTGGTTGACCTTCCTCAACAGATTGAACGTTAATCACCGTACCGTCATAGTCAAGAAACCTAACTTGATGAGTGATTGCATCGTAAACTGCCCTTACTGTTACATTATTTATTATATTATTAAATGGTAATGACCAACTTAAGAAAGTATAACCTTCTCTTGTTGGATCCGCTGGTGCTGATGCACCACTTCCGTGTTCTACAGTCTCTGTTTTCAATACTGCTCCATCATAGTCCTCAAAAGTAACAGTGTATTCTTTAGGTATCGAAATAGGATATAGAATCAAATCCTCCATAATATTTGTTGAAACATTAAAAACAGCTTTATCTTCAATGCCTTTTGTCCATCCAACAAAGGTTTGCCCCACTAAGTCTGGAATAAAATCTTGAATAAGTCCACCTTTTTTTATCTGTTGAGATTGAACCAAGCTATTGTCTAAATATTTGAAATCCACTTTATAGTATGTGGTTTCTTGGATATTGACATAAACACGTACAACATTAAATCGGCTCAAATCACTGGTGTCACTACCTGATTCACAAACAAAATAATCAAAATAGTCTAATGTATTTGCTTGAGCATTTTCATTCGGTGTATAAATCCAGTAATCTTGAAATTCTGTTAATGAACCATACTGAGGTTCAGAAGCAATAACTGTTTTTATGCTTAGCTGATCGGGATTATGATACATCTTTTTAATTTCAACCGACAAATTCGGTTCGACAGCAAAACGTAAAGGGACTTGAGATGGTTTATTATCATCAAGATTTACCATTGTACTTTCTAAACTACTTACCTTATCTATCGCTTTATCCCTTTCATTAAACTGCCAGTAAGCCATAAGATCATTGTATTTTGGATGAGTTGAATCTATTTCTTTATTCATCCAATTATAAATCTCCTCTTGAGTTAGAGCAGTGTCCCAAATTCGGACTTCATCGAGCTCTCCCCAAAAATAATTATCCAATTTTCCAATATATTGCAGTGGCGTTTCAATAGGATATTTACCGTTAAAATCAATAGCTTTTATGAAGGACCCATTGACATATACACGATAGTAAGTGCCATCATATGTTAATGCCACATGATTCCATTGGTCTGCAATTAATACATCACTAACGTGATAAGCGGACCAAACGCCAGTGCCATCAGATTTTTTCGCACCGAATCCAGCATGTATTCCAGTCCCATTATATAGATAAATACTTGGCGCACGGTCATGAACAGATGATATTTGGCCACCAATGATAGAACGATAGGTTGCTGTATCATTTATATTTGGAACAATCCAAAACTCTTGAGTAAATGTGTCGTCTAGAATTAAATGACTTCCTTCATTAATTTGGACATATTGATTGCTCCCGTTAAGTGACAAGGCATTTCCGAATCCTGCAGTTGGTGCTATCTTTTTAACAGTGAATTCTGCCGTTACTTCAAAGTCTGTATTGATATTCAAATCTGTTCTAGATGGGGTTGTAATGCCGTCACTCCATTTTGAGAATTCATAACCCTCAATAGGAGTAGCTGTTACTTCTGTTCCATTTGAACCTGGTTCAACCACTTGAATAGTATCACCTATTATCACACCACCAGTCGTTGCTTTATATTCTAGTCTTGGATTACGTACAACGATTGTAAAGTCTTTAGTTAATGCATAACCATATTTCACATCCTCGTCTACACCGTATTTTAAATAATAGGACCCGACAGGAATTTCTCTATTTAGAGTCAATCCTTCTTCGGTAAGATCTCCCACAATATAATCTCCAAAATCATCTTCTGCAATCTCAGATACCTTATCCAGCAAGTTGCCCTCGCCATCGTAAACAGCTATTGCAGGGAATGAAACATTGAAATCAGAGTCTTGCCCTTTCACCAGTTCTACAGACTCAGGCGTTAACACCATACTGGGTTTACTGAGTATGATATCAAAAGTAATAGGTGTTGCAGACTGGTCTTCAAGAGATACTGTAACTGTATAAGTACCATTTGGGGTATCCTCTCCAAGATTAATCATTTTATCCGAATGGTTGATCGTTCCCCCATAATCGTTCGTTATAGCTTCACAAGTGTAAATTATGTTTTTGCCTGTTACCACTTCGCTATTATCACGAATAGTGACATCTGGGAAATTGATCTCAAGGGTAGATGTTGTAATATTATCCAATTGGTCTATCGTCAATAAACGATTTATTGATTTATTGATTTCAACAGTTGCACTTTCACTTCCTAAAGTCAAATTCAATACGCCTGTAATCGAACCGACTGTTTCACTTGTTGCATCTGTTTTGTTAAATGGACTTGTATCATCCCATGCTACTGTAACACCATGTAAAGATGCCGATTGGGCTGCTGTAAGAATCTCTGAAGATGATGTGGTATTATTAACCGGTAGATTCGCAATTGCGTTCTCGATAGCCGTTTTGGCTTCGTTGATCTTTATAGTATCTTCATTCACTTTTTCCCAAACCGTTCCATTTAATACCCAGTTCCCACCCATTGGATTACCAAAAGTCGGCCCAATTGTACCACTATCCATGTTACTACCGTTCTTGCCGAATGCATGTAGATCAATCGTTGTAACGCTATCTGGAATTGTAACAGCTGTAAGGTTATTTCTAAAAAAAGCATTCCCACCAATTGATATAACACCATCTAGAATTGTAACTGTTGTAAGTTGATTTTCACTAAAAGCACCAACACCAATATTTATAACACTCGCTGGAATAGTAACTGTCTTAAGTTGATTTCCATTAAAAGCTGAATCGCCGATTGATATAACACCATCTGGGATTGTAACCGTTGTAAGTTCGTTATCAGAAAAAGCAAAATCGCCAATAGTTGTAACACTCTTTGGAATTGTAACTGTTGTAAGTTGATTATTTAAAAAAACTCCATTGCCAATAGTTGTAACACTATCTGGAATTGTAACAGCTGTAAGTTGATTATTAAAAAAAGCTGCATTGCCAATAGTTGTAACACTATCTGGAATTGTAACCGTTGTAAGTTCGTTATAAGAAAAAGCAAAATCGCCAATAGTTGTAACACTATCTGGAATTATTACAGAAGTTAAGCTATCATCCCTGAATGCGTAATCACTTATTACTTTAACTGCAACACCATTAATTTCAGCCGGAATAACAACATCTTTACTAGCACCGCCATAACTTGTGATGGTTCCCGTGCTTGGATTAAATGAAAAGTCCCACCATTCACTTGCATAAACATTTACTGGAAACACTGATACAATCATAGCCATTGTCACTAACAAGGCAAAAGCTTGTCTCTTTCGTCTATCATTCACAAATTTCATTGATTGAAACCTCCTCTTGAATGCATTTATACTTGTTGTTATAGGAAAACAACTAAAATACAGTTTGCATCTATAATAACATGATTCGTTCTTAAAACGTGTTTTCTTACCGAATTGTAAGTGATAAAGATGAAATAAAAAAACCGCTATTCCTGATTTCCAGAGACAACGGTTTCTTCTATCATATTATATTTTAATATTTGAATTTAAACTATTTACGATTTGCTTTATCCATAATCAAACGATATCCTTGTCCGCGAACAGATTCAATGTCAAGCTTTGGCAATTTATTTCTTATGCTGCTTACCCTAACCATAATTGTACCTTTATCGTTGTTATAGATTTCCTTCCATATTGCTTCATAAAGCATACCATAAGTCAATATTTGATTTGGGCGCTCTATAAAATATCGTAATAGGTCATTTTCTAAAGGTGATAATCGAATCATAACCTTTTCAGAATTGTTTTCAAATATCTCCTCAACAGTTCTTTCATTAGAGTTGTAAACGTAAGGTCCGATTTTAATATTCTCTAAATCATTTTGTATTTTTGATTGTAGTTTATATCGTCGTAGGTGAGCGCCTACACGAGCCAGGACTTCAGTTGTACTAAAAGGCTTTCGAATAAAATCATCACCTCCTAATGCAAGGGCTTTTGCCAAACTCTCATCATCATCTAAACAAGTGATGAACAGTATTGGCACATCATTGAATTTTCTAATATATTCACACAGATCATATCCATTCACTGTTGGCATCATAACATCTAAAATAACCATATCGTATACATTTTCCTCTAAATAGGGCATTGCCTTTTCACTATTATCAAAGGCCACAACAAGATAACCTTCATTTTGAAGGGTTATTTTAAGTATTTCTCCAATATCTTTATCATCATCCACTATTATTATGTTCATATTTCACCTCTGTTAACAGGAAAATATAGGGTAAAAGTTGTTCCTTCACCTAATATACTTTCACATCTAATTTCCCCTTTATGGGCTATTACAATTGATTTAACAATGGCAAGCCCTAGTCCAAAATGATGCGACTCATTGTTTCTTGTTGAATCCACGCGGACAAAGCGACTAAATATTTGCTCAATATTTTTTTCATCTATTCCAACGCCTTCATCTTCGATTATAATAACATAATAGTCATTTTCCATTTGACCTTGTATATTAATGGTTGAACCTTCGGGACTATAATCCATAGCATTGTCAATTAAATTGGCGAACAGTCTTTTAATTTGTCCATAGTCACATTCAAATAACATGTTCTCTAAAAGCACACATTTGATTTCATGCGATTGATCTCTATATGAGTCTACCACATCGTAAATAATTAAATCTAGCGATTCAATATCCTTGAGCATGGATTTCCTCTGCTCTACTCTTGCCAAATACAGAATATTTTCCACCAAATCTCCAATATAATTTACCTTCTTCAAAATAATATTCATGTAATGTTTTTGCTTTTCTTCATCTATTATTTTTCCTGAATTAATCAGCTCAACATAGCCTTTGACTACTGTAATCGGTGATCTTAAATCATGAGATATGTCTGAAAGTAATTGACGTCTGGATGCATCCTCTTTTTCAAGTAATTTCATAGACTCTAATAACTGGTCAGTCTTGTTTTTTACAACTTCATCCAGATAATTTTCATTAATCTCAGTCAAATAAAATTGTCTTGAAAAATCTGTAATAATAAAGTATGACATCATCAAGAAAAATGCAAATTGACCTGTCATTAACAAAATCGGGTACCTTGAGAATATGCCAAAGCTAAAACTAGATAATGAAATGCCTATGAGTAATCCATAAGACGAAACATATATCAATAATGCAAAATACAAATATGCGCCTCTTTTTTCACCCAAAACATAAATCTTGCCTAGTAAAACCAGTGCATACAGCAGAAAAGCCATAACTGCAAACAACAATATGATATAAAAATTATCTGCCGCTTGTTCTACTAATGTAATATAAACAATACTAATTATTAGAAGTGACAACGTAATCGGTATGAATTTCTCTCTAAACTTATATATGATGCCTCTTTTTATGAACAAAATAATTGATAAAGCGCTTAAATACTGTGTAACCAAGCTAGGAAATGCCTGTAAGTAAGAGTTTATTACATACAAACCTCCTTTGGGCGAGAACAGTATAAACGGTTCAAAATAAGTCAAGATAATATAACTATTTAATGCCCCCGCAATCCCCAGTGATAATAAAAATAAATGTTTTTTGTTACGTATATAAAGGCCTAAAAGTACAAGACCCATCGTCAAGTAAAAGACACTCTGGATACACTTTAATATCAATCGCTTGTTCCACATTTCAAATAATGCATCGTACTTACCAATAAACAGATGTTTTTCTAATTGCCCTCCTATATGCTCTGGGTTACTGATTTGAATAATTAACTCTAGCGCATTAGCTTCTTTTAACTTTATTAACCTACTCTCTTTTGACATCAGTATATTAACGCCATCTCCAGAAATACGACCTAGAGACGTAGCCAGTTCACCGTTTATAAAAACGTTAGCAGCGCTATATATTTCCTCAACAATTATCCCATCTACATTAGATAAGTCTCCTTGAATTTTTATATAGGCTGTTATTGAATCCTGTGGGTAACTGTATTTACGAATGCCATTAAAAGTTAATCGCTTAAGATCCTTTTCAAAAGCGTCTTCATTCGAAACATATGCCATCATTTTTTCTGGATCTAAAATACCATCTGCTACCAAAAATTCCCCATTTACATTAATAACTTCTGTATTTTCAATCTTCTTTAAATCTAATACACCATTTTCACCTTGAAAAGTTTTATCTATAAACGAGTTGAAAGCCATATACATTAATATATTCAAGATAACAAGAATAGTAACTAAAGTAATTATTTTTATTTTTCTCATATAACTTAAGCCTCATTTTTATCACAGAATCATAGCATATTTCTTATATCCCTATATTTCACATCCAAAAGTCAAACCTTACGACGAATTCGTCTTGCAGTTGCTTATTGCAATAATTTAAGATATCAGTCTTAACATAAAAAGTTTAGTTTTTAGCGATATGTGGTCGAATATGATTAGTCTTTTTGTATAGTGCTTCTATCGTCTCAGCGTGACTTGTGTACTCAATCATATCTAACGCCAACGCATTAACATTAGATTCAGGCTTAAATTACTTCTTCACTATATTTTAATTTTGGATCTCTCTTGACTTTTCCAAGAGTCAACGCTCTTAATCATATGTATAACCACTGTAAAGAAAAGAACTGTCTTTG
>NZ_JBVBZF010000110.1:0-10835 GCF_057447755.1 Fusibacter sp.
ATATGATGGCGCTTTCGATAAAAGTAAGTTTAATGGACAGGGTACATATTATATTCAAGGTGAAAAGATTTATCAGGGTGAATGGCTTGAAGGCAGTATCGCCTTTGATGGTCTAATTGGCTTAAGCAGCTCAGATGTAAGGCAGGTTTTTTTAGAAAGTGGTAACATTACACAATCCGAAGATTACTATGTGATTTCATATCCAAAGGCAAATTGTGCGTTTTATTATGCCTATCCAACAGATGTCATAGAGCCTACACTCTATAAAATAGTCATCAATACCTTTGATTTTACAAGCGAGTGGCAAAGCCAAATGAAGCTTGATGAGATCAAGGCCAATTTTGAGACCTTTACAGCATCTGCACAAACCGAGAATGGTAAGACCTATTTCGTCTTACATGTGCCTCAGGCATCTTCTAATCTTAATTTCTATTTTGATTTTGATACTTTGGAACTGATTTTCTATGAATACGAGGCGCTTTAGGAGGCTTATATGCTAATCAAAAGAACATTACTCCTAATTCTGATATTAACAATGATTATGCCGCAATTATCAATTGACTATGCTGCACGGACAATTGATATGAAAGCGGCTATTTCACTTGCACAAAAGAATAGTGATGCTCTCAATTTAGTAAAGCTAGACTTGATCAAAAAGGGCGTGGAGAGAAAACAGGCTGTGGAGGGCCTACAAGATATCCGAAAAAAAGAATCCACAGTGAGGTTCTCTTTACTCTTTGACATTAAATTTCCTGAAACGCATGCAATGCCAAAGGAAATTGAGTTGATCATGAAGCTGCCGAAAATAGATAATGACATCAAAAAACTAAATGAACAATATAAATTTGAAGTCAACAAGTTGGTGTTTGAAGTTAAAAGTGCATATTTGGACATACTTGAAAAGGAAGCTGTTCTTAAATTTGAAACCGACAACAACAAGGATTTAGAAGCCACTTATCAAAGACTTTATAAGCGTTTTTTGACAGGCGATACCACACAGGAGGATTTAGCCCTGGTCAAAGAAGCACTAGACAAGTCAAAAGATACCCTTACTAAAGCAAAACTTGATTTTGAAGCCTCTAAAGAAAAACTCTCACAAAAGGTCGGCATTGACTTAACAAGAGGATACAATTTCAAGAGTGAATTGTCCCAGGTTACACTGACAAGAGATGATTTAGAAGCCTTGATTAAGTATGGCTTATCAAAGGACTATCAGGTTTATGTTGCCACACAGGATCGAAAACTGGCAGAAAAAGAAGTCAATGAAGTTTATGACATATACAAGAGCTACTACGGTTCTAAGGTCAACATTCTCTCTTCAGAGCTCAATAAATCTAAAATCGATTATGCGGCACTTTTTCAAAAGTATGAACAAATGCTTCAAAATATCGATGCAAAGTGGCAGAAGGTCTATGTCATCAATTTATTGTTCTTTAAAATTAAGATCCCTATGCGCTGGTTCCAAGGCGAATATACGGCTTTGAGATATTTTGAAAACGAGAAATATCCATTGATTGTGGCATTGGGTGAAAGAGACAAAAAACGCGTGGCTGAAGCTGCCATGATAGACCTTACAACACAGAAGATAAAGGACAGCTATGATGCTGTTAAACAAATGGATTTAGTGATAAAACAGTCTGAGGTTACAATTTCACTTGCAAAGGCCAGCTATGAGAAATTGAGACAGGATAACTTAGCGGGTATCGTCGCATTTGCAGAAGTACAACAAGCTAAGGATACCTTAAAAGCGCTTGAACTCGCAAATTTCTTGTCGAGAATCTCATTGACCAGATTTATAGCAGCCCTTGACTTTAATACCTCAGGTGGTGTGTCAGAAGTGACCAGCGATGCAAATTTTGCAACTGGCAACTATGATTCAGGGGTCTCAAATGTTGAAAAGACAAGTGGTGGTACAGGTGCATTTTGGTACTTGGAAACCCCTTATGACTCTTTAAAATTCATCTTTGGTATAAATGTTCCAGCAGACATGCAGGTGACACATTATCGCTTGTTTGATGCCAATGGTTTGCCAGTAGGCGGTTTAACACCAATATCGGAAACCATAGAGCATTTACCACTTACATTTGAAAGTTCATCTGACCTGTCACTTGTTTTATATACCAAGGATGTGCCCATGTATCGGTCTGTGATTCAAGGCGAAGGCTACCAAGGTGACTTAAAACTCGAACCCCTTAAGACAAACCCAAATGATTTAAAATTGCCGATTGGAACTTTCCAAATGGTCCAGCTAGACTTTATTCGAAGTGGTCTTAGTATAAAAATTAGCGATCAAATTGGCTATGATCATTTTCAGGTGATTAGTAAAGTGGGCACTGTCGTTGAAGGTCCTGTTGAAAAAGGAGCTTCAATTGAGGCCTTGTCACTTGTACTAATGGATCTTGAACAATACAATATAGAGCTCCTACTGGGTGATGAAAGTGTTATTAAGCTTAGACTGGTGCCGGAGACTCAAGCTAATGAGCAGGGTGTTCTGGTTTCTACAGAAAAATAGAGGGTGATAAAATGAGAAAACAAGGATACATGGCCTTAATATTATTAGTTTCTATGATTTTTAATTTAAGCTTTGCTGAGGCTAGACCTGCGGCAAAGGATTTTCCGACGCGTTCAGTTATCATCGGAACCTATGTCATAGATTACAAAGCCCTTAATCCTAAAACCATAGATTTGGCACAGGCCACAGTAGAAAGCTCAGGGCAAAAAAAGATACTCTATAAATCGGATTTGACCACCAGTAAGGTTTGGGTGGATATTACAAGTGGAGAAAGCATAAGTGATATCTCTGACAAGTCACCCAATATCGTTTCTGATGCATTAATTGCAGCAATTCCTTTAACACATTGGATAAAAGAAGATGGCAGTGTTGTCGTCTTTGAAACTGGTGCTGTGACATCTATAAACGATTTGCACAATCTACTAGATCCTAGAGCCAATGATATGCTTCAAAAATTAGTGATTGACTATGACCTTGCCAAGGAACTGTTTGATGCTGATGATGAAGATCTTGTCTCAGAGAGGACAAAAAATATTTTAGGGCCTGTACTGGCACCTCTTGGTCAAACTGTAATTGAGGGCTATGATAAACAACTGGATTCTTGGGATGGCTTTATCGCTTACTTGAGTTCAAATGGCGGTTCAGATCTTGTGCTTTCACTTGCAGCGCTTGAAAAGGAAAATACATTTACCTATCGTGAAATTGCTGTGGACAATGCATTACTTGGTAGGCTTTATGTGGCAGCTGATAGTGCTGTTAAAAATGGGTTAAATGCCTTGAATGCAGATATATGGGAAACAATAGGTAAAGTTGAATCAGATGCTTCTGAAAAGGCAGACACTATAAATTCAGATAATAGCACATTGCTTGCCCTTTATAGGCTAGGGCAAGAACAGAGCTTAACACAAGCCATTACAAATAAAGACTATAAGACAGCACAAGTTGCGATTACTCAAATGTCACATGTTGACCATATTACCTCAGACCTTGTTTTGGATAAGCCTTCTGAGCTACAGATTCTTATGATTGTTTTTACGCAGAGCATTAACAAAATAAAAACCGTTGCCGCAGAGGGTAAGGGCGATCTTTATTATACAGCACTAAAGAACTTGGAACCTGCAGCAACCCTAAAGGTAGTCTTGGATGCTCAGATCGCAAAGTTAAAGGAAACTGTCGATGAGTTTAAACTCATAATCAACTATATACTGGCGAGACTTGATAAACCCGAGGAAGAACAAGCGATAATGGCTCAAGCGCTTGATGAAATTAACAAGGCCATGGCAGCTGTTCCCAAGGATGATCAAGTAATAGGTGGCGCAGGTGGTAGTGGTGCCGACGGAACAGCAACAGGTGCAGATCCTGGCGCAGGCGCAGAAAATGGTAACGGTGGTGATGGTGGCACAGGCACAGGTACAGATGCTGGTACTGGCACTGGCGCAGGTGGTGATGGTCTTGCAGGAACCCCTAGCGGAACAGATGAATCCAGTATGGTAACTGGTATGTCGCCTGAAGATCTATTATCCGCTATTAAAGACGGTTTAAGTGATCAGTTAAATCAAATGATCGCTTTAAGTGATCCTGAAACAATGGAACAGGTCGCTTATTTGGAAGCCCTAAAGGATAAAAGCGATAACCTCTACAAGGCCTTTTTAGGTGCTCTTGAAAATAACGACACGGGTTTGGCAGATGAAATCCAAGCCAATATGGATACCCTTACAAGTCAACAAGACGCGCTTTATAATTCTTTTGCAGGACTATATCTTCAAACCAATGATGAGATCGCAGCACTTGTTCAAGAGATTGCAGACAACATGTTTCAAATGGAAGGTGCAACTGATGGGCAAATAGAATTGCTTGCTGGTAAAAATGATGATTTACAGGGTCAAATTGATGCTTTAAAGGGATTGCTTGCTAAGTATGCGTTGCTGTTATCACCAACTGACCAGCAAATACTGGCAATTTATTCGGATGCTCTTGTAACGACCAAGGAAGCCATCAATGAAGGTGATATTGGTACCATTAATGATGAAATCAACGATTTGCTTACCATATATGCCTTGTTACCGGATGCCCTAAAACCGGCAGGAGATCTTACAATGCTTACCAGCGCTCTAATTAGTGCCTCCAAGGATGCCTTTCTTGCAAACATGCAAGACCAAGGGGATGCCTTGCTCGCTTTAACACTACTATTATCACCTGATCAGATTGCTGCACTTTTAGCACTAGCTGATGGCGATTTAGGGCAGGGTGCGACAGGTGCTGTTGGCCAAGGACAAGAAGGTAGTAGTGAAGCCAGTGTAGGTTCTGGTGGCGACGGCGAAAGTGGCACTGAAAGTGGTGAAGGAACAGGCAGAGGACTTGAAGCGGGTACAGGACTCGCGGATGGCACAGGGACCAATATAGATAATATACCATCCATGGTGGTTACAAGAAACGACGCTGGACAGTATATACTCGTGAAAGTACCAACGATTGAAATTCAAGGTGTTACCTATGTGCCGATTAAAACTTTCTACAATTTATTCAATTTAGATGTATATTGGCATCCTGAAAATAGAAGTGTTGAAGTCAGTGGATTGATGGAAAAGGAAATCTTCATTGAAGACTCCCAAATTGTTAAAAAGGGAGATGTGCCGTTTGTTATGGATTATCAAATGAAAATTATAAGTGGTGTCAGTTATGCGCCTCTGACTTATTACACAACCGATATCAAGAACTTTATAATGCCAAATATCTCAGATTTAACATTGATCATACTACCACTTAAATAGAAAGGAGATCATTCATGGGAAAATACACCGTAATCGCAGAAGTTTCGCAATCGATTCTAAATTTACTAAGGAATGAATTATCGCCTGAAATCATAAAAAAATACGAACAAATTAATCTTTGCAATCCTAGCAAGCAGGAGGATGTAAAAGTGGGCATTCATTTATATGACATTCAAGAAAACAGTGATTTTGTCCAGAGAAATATGATCCAAAAAAGCAACAATGAGCTCCAATTTCCGCCTCAGAGTCTAACCCTCTATTATCTTATAACCGTTTATTCTAATGCGGATCGAAACTCTAAGGCAGTGGATGAGCAAAGAATATTAGGAAGGGTTATGCAGGTGCTTGGTGATCATCCAAGACTTGAAAATGAAGCCTTGGTGGGTAGTCTCCAAGAAAGTGGTGAAACCTTTGAAATCATAAGAGAGAATATCCCATATGAGGAAAAAATCAAGCTTTGGCAGTTTCCAAATATTCCTTATCAGCTTTCGATGGTTTATAAGGTACAGCCAGTGAGACTAGAATCCACTAAAATTAAGTCTGTTAAACGTGTTAAGGATGTTTCTATTGAGTTAAAGGGAGGCAATCATGACCATTAAATACCATGTGGACCTTGTTATCAAGTTCATAGATGCCTATACGGACAAGCCCTTATTGCCTGCCTTTGAAACCTATAAACTGAATGACATTCCCATTAAGCCCACTAAGAAGATGACGCCCTATGTAATCTTCTCCAACATTGTTAAAAACCATCATTATTCTAAATTAGGAGACAAAAACACGAAGTTTAAGCTTGTATGGCATCATCCATACTATGAGAGTGTCGCCATAAGCTTAGAGGATGAAGACCAGTTGATACGGGCAATACCAAATGAAAAATACCCTTATCCTGATGATATTACAGCAATTTTAGGAAGTGCACCTGAATGTGATTTACTTGAAATTATCCATGACCAGTCAAGAAATCGATTTTTACTAAAATCAAATATTGTTGCAGAAAAATATATGGACCTCTCACAATCTTATGATTCGGACCTCATGGGTAGAAAATTTCTTTTTACTGAAGAACATCATGAGCAAATTGTAAGGATCGGTTTAGATAATGTCGGCTATTATAGCATCCCTAATTTGGAATTTCCCTATACACCGGCATGTGAAATATATGAAATCATCGAGGCTATACCGCAGTCAAACGGCCGTTTCATGGTCCCGATTAAAAATTTAAGGGCATTGGATACTGAAACCATTGAATTTAAAATGCGACTTCACTATGATGCCAAAGTCAAATCAACCACAGTTAAAATAAAAAAAGACGTCATAACTGACGTCGGGTCTTTTTAGGAGGTAACATGGGACTTGCAGTATGTGGCGGTGCACTCTTAATGTGTTCATTTGGGACTGCACCGAGCTCACTTATGGTAACACCAAAAAATATGGTAATGACGAGTATGCCCATCGCCAATATTATGGATCATATTCCAAACAGCAACATCATGCCCTTTGCCATGTGTATATCCATGGCAAATCCGCAAGTAGCAGCGGCAACTGCAGCAGCACTTGGGGTTTTAACACCACAGCCTTGTATCCCAATGACTGTGGCGCCATGGGTTCCAGGGTCACCTACTGTCCTTATCGCAAATATGCCGGCGCTTAACAACTCGTCCAAACTCATGTGCAACTGGGGAGGTGTAATTCAGATCACATCACCTGGCCAAGGTACGATTATGGTCCCTTAAAGTGTTAATAAATAAGCGTATTCACCAAAATCAGATGGCAATACAGCCTTACCTGTTTTAGAGATTTCATTGGCCACACTTAGGAGCAAATCCTTCATGATGATTTCACGGTCTGCAGAAGCGGCCTTGAAGGAGGCATTAAGGGCAATGTTTTTTATATTACCGCCTGATAGTTCAAAGGTATTTGCAAGATATTCAAGGTCCAGTGTTTTAGAGAGAGGCGTCTCCTTTGGAAATACAGAACGCCATATTTTTCTTCTGTATTCAGGCGTTGGAAATGGAAAATGAACAACAAATGAAAATCTTCGAATAAAGGCATCATCTATATTGCCGAGAAGGTTGGTGGTAACTATTGAAATGCCCTCGTAGGCTTCGATTTTTTGAAGCAAGTAGCTTGTTTCAACATTGGCATACTTATCGTGAGAATCACTGACATCAGTCCTCTTAGAGAACAGGGCATCACCTTCATCAAACAAGAGTATGGCACCTGAAAGCGCTGCTTCATCAAAAATGATCTTAAGGTTTTTTTCAGTTTCACCAATATATTTGCTGATGACCTGTGATAAGTCCACCCGGTATATTTCAAGGTTGAGTTCATTGGCAATAACCTGAGCAGCTAGAGTTTTACCTGTTCCAGGAGGACCTGTGAATAGGAGTCCTAGGCCAGTGCCATAGGTGATTTTTTGATTAAAACCCCATTTGTTGAAAACGATGTGTTTATATCTCACATGGTTACAGGCTTCCTTTAATAGTTCAAATTGTTCACTTGGTAAGACAATATCATCCCAGGTGTAGCCAGAAATAATCAGTTGAGCCTTATCTTTTAAACCATGTGAAAGTTGATTATAGCTTGCCTTATGGAGCATTTTACTCGAAATTGAATCCTTTTGTGTCCAGAGCATTTCATTGTAAGCATCCTGAAAGGTCTTCGATATTTGGTTGGGTGTGAACTTAAACTTGTTGGAGAGCTCTGCTAGGTCAACAGAATCTTCCAGTGATAAGCCTTGACCTTTTTCGCACCAAATATTATGGCGTTCCAAAGCATCTGGGATATCAAACGCGATTTCAATTATTGAAAACTTACTGAATTCTGTTTGACCATACCAAGGTACGCTAGACAAGGCGAAACTAATCTTGGCAAATTTCCTAAGGGCATTGAGTAAGTATTCAAGAAAGATTGCAGCCTTTTTATCATTGGTAGGTGAGATCAAGAGTTCAAAATTTTCGAAGACCACAGTGGCACGATGTAAAATTGCCTCACGTGTGAGTTGGTCAACATCCGATGTGTTTAAGCTTAGTTTTTTACAATCAACCAACAGTATGGTTTGATCATACTCGTTGCAAAAATGATAGACGAATTCATGTTTGCCGATGCCTTTTGGTCCGTTTAAATAGAACATGACATTTTTGTTGAGGTCTTCCTTGTAGTTGATATTTACAAATTCATGAAGATTGGTCTCTACAAGGTCGAATTGATGGTCATCAGGCTTGGAATATGGCATGACAATGGACATAAAAGAGTCCGTAATCTGATATTGGTCAAAGTTGAGCATAAAATCGACAATGGACATATCGAGTTTCAAGGGCACGGCAATTAAGGGTGCATTTGCATTTGAAGACAGACTATTTACAACAAAGTATTTAAAGAGTTTGCTTTGACGATTTAACTGGATACGTTCAGCCAAATAGGCCTGTGCATCGAGACAGTATATTTTTAAAGCAAGGCCCAGAGTAGGATAAGCAGATTTTATGGTTTCGTTAAAGAATCTCATATTCTTTTCAAATGAGGGGTCAAGTTCAACCGCAATTGAAAGATAAATACAAAAGGTTTCAAATTCAGATAACTTAAATGTTTCCAATAGGTGTTCAAGAGGTATAAAAAGAGGAGTAGGGAGTGTTTCGATACATCTCTTTTGAATTTCTTCGAGTTTGGCCTCTGCCTGAGTCCGACGTTCCATTGCCAAAGCTGTATATTGCTTAAGTTGCCAACCAAGTGAAGGCGATTTTTGATCAGAAAGGGTTGCTTCAAAATACTCAGAGGATTTAAGGTCTACATATTTTAAAATATCTTTATAGTATTGGTCCAAAGATTCATAAGCTTTATAAGATGAATACATAATATACCTCCAACATGTTGTTTAGTGATAATATAACCAAATTTATAACTTTTAACCGTAATCGTCATAAATAAAGGATGTGGACACTATGAAAATGTATGGTGAAATAAAAGATAAAAAGAAACCGGAATATATAAGTGAAAAGGAAAAGAGTCAGGATTCAGAAATTCCTAAATTTATTAGAGGACCAACCGATTACAAGATCGGCCAGTTCAGAAATATTAGAGAGGGGCCTGATGAGCCAAGGGAGGTTCTAGATAAAATTAAAATGCCGGAAGAAGACGGCGAAAGAAGACCTGTAGAATATGAAAGAACACTTGAATCACAAAATGCCAAATTATTTGTGGGGAAAGTTTCTGAAGATCAAAAGGTCCTGCTTTCCACAAGGAAAAATGACAATACTGGTCACACTAATACATACAAACATTCCAATATTGAGATGCAAAGAACCTCCTCGTACTTTAGGAGTCGATATACTACATTCGCTGATAACATTGACGAAGCCTTTTGTCATTTCATTTCTGAATCGGACCCCACTGGCGATTTTATGAAGTATTTAGAACGCGCATCCAGCGTTTCTGAAACGGAAGACATTAAAACGATATTTCCTTTTTTGGGTAATTCAGAGGCAATTCAAGAGCTCAATGCCCTGTATTCTGAAAGAGCGCAAATAAAAAGTAATTTAGAAAACACCTCTTTGAATACCATCAGAGAGGCTACAGCTAGGATCAACAACCAGATTGATCGATTGAGGCAACAAATATACGATAATCAGTTTAAAAAAGCTCAGTTTAAAAAGCGGCTTGAACACCTGTTTGAATCAAATCAGGATCAAGTTAATTTAACAGATGAGGAAAAAAGTGATTATTGGTTATGGGTTTGGCTGAAAAAACTTCTGAACTATTTAGAAGAGGAGGAGGTCATCGATGTTTCAAAAGCGCAATAATGGTTGGCAAAAGGAGTTGATAATATGTCCGTAGATAGCGATCTGTTACAAGATACTCCAGAAGAAAGTACTGAAGAGACCACTGAGGAGCCTTCTACTGAGGAGGAATCGACGGAACAACCGACTGAACAACCAGCTGAAGCACCAAAATCCAAGATGGAGTCTTTAAATGAAAAAACGAGAGCAAGACAGGGGGCTGTATCTGCTGACGCCTTAAAGGGCATTAAAAATATGCATGATGTTTTTAATGGTTATAAAATTGGTGATGAAGATGCCTTTTTATCGGATGAGCCAAAAGAGTCAGAAGCCTTAGATACTGCACAAACCGTTGTCGATACTGGCGCAACTGCATCCGGTATTGGATCCTCCATATTTGAAATGGCTGAAAATGCATTGGACAGTTGGAGTAATGGAAATGGTATTGCCGGCGCTGCACTTACATTTATTGGCTACATCAAAAGTGCCTATGAAATCATGAAATCAGATGCATCTGGCAAGGAGAAAGCTGCAGAACTAGGCAAGGAAACAGCTAATGCGGCCTTTGACATGGCTGGTAGCATCATTGATGTTATCGAAGGATTTGGTGGTACTGTGCTAAAGGGCTTTAAGATTATTCCTGGTCTTGGGATGGTCATAGATGCCATAGAAGCTGGTATAGCTGTTTACAAAATTATAAAAGCAGATCGAGCAAGAGTCAGAATGAACGACAGTCGTAGACTTTTCAAAGAAAAGTATATGAACAGACCTATTGAA
>NZ_JBVBZF010000111.1:0-10828 GCF_057447755.1 Fusibacter sp.
ATTTTTGAGACATCACCAATGCCACATGCCCGTAGTCTATCTTTTAGCGTATCCACAATATCTGTTGAAATAAACCTTGAATCTGTCCTTGGATATGTTAGAACCTTATGTTCTTCATATAGCTTTTGCATATAATTTAAGGTTTGTTTTGCTGAAAAACCATAAATTTTATTAGCATCTCTTTGGAGCTCAGTGAGGTCGTACAATCCAGGTGCATATGTTTTTTTATGTGATTTGTCAATGGACTCAATCGTACCCGTTTTGCCCTTCAGTTGATTAATAATAGATTGGATCTTCTTTTCATCAAAACTTTGAGTGTTGTTTTTCTCATCAAACCACGTGAACTTAAGGCCGTTTGAAACGGCACTGATTCCAAAGAAGGATTTTGATTTAAAGTTTTGAATTTCTTCACTTCTCTTGGCAATCATAGCCAGTGTCGGAGTTTGAACCCTACCGCATGAAAGCTGGGCATTGAATTTACAGGTAAGGGCTCTTGTGGCATTCATGCCAACATACCAATCCGCTTCTGATCTTGCCCTTGCAGAAGCATAAAGTAAGTCATAGGCTTTACCATCTTTTAACTTGGAAAAGCCTTCTTTGATGGCCTTATCTGTCACAGAGGAAATCCAAAGACGTTTGATGGGCTTTTTTAGATTGATTTTTTCGATGATCCATCTAGCCACAAGCTCACCCTCACGACCAGCATCAGTAGCAATAACAAGCTCATTCACATCTTTTCGAAGTAAGACTTCCTTTACTGCTCTATACTGCTTCCCAGTTTGCTTAATGACTTCAAGTTTAAGGGGGCTGGGCAACATGGGTAAATCTTCGAGCTTCCAGCTAGCGTATTTCTGATCATAGGCATCTGGGTCAGCCAAGGTTACAAGATGGCCAAGTGCCCAAGTGACAATGTATTTATCCCCTTCTATAAAACCATTTCCTTTTTTATTGCAATTTAATACGCGTGCGATATCCCTACCAACAGAAGGTTTTTCTGCTAGTACTGCTATTTTACTCATCTTTTCTCCTAAATCTATTTAAGTGTTTAAAGTTGTCTGTATTGACTTTCAAGGTCTTCATCCCTATAACATTCAATGGCTCTTTGTAGTTGACCTATGATGCGTTCGTGGTCATCAGGCAAGACGCCTCTAAGCGCCACATAATTTGAGGCGTGGTTACTTCTGAAAACGGCGTGGTCTACTTTGATGTTTTCCATCATAAGCAGGGTTTCCTTAAGCACATTGAGCGGCTTTAAGAGCTTAAAGTCACCATTTTCTATGGCGTGATAAAGCGGTGTATTGGGTTCTATTAAAAGGGTCAATAATCCAATGTAGTCTGGATTGATTGCATTTAGAACCTTGGCAGATGCCAGTGCGTGTTCTTCCCAAAGGGCTTCACCACCTAGACCAGATATAATCATGGTAGACAGCAAGATGCCGTGCTTCATAATCTTTTGTCCTGCACTTATGATTTGGTCTGAGCTTGCGCCTTTATTAACCCTTTCAAGAACCTGATCAGAACCTGATTCGATCCCCATGTATATAATGCCTAGTCCAAGTAACTTTAATTTTTCGAGGTCTTCATCCGACTTTGATAAGATATCTGATGGTGAACCATATATACCAATTCGTTTGCATTCTGGGAAGTTGCTATGAATTTTCTCCAGTATCCTACACAACTTATCTGTTGGCATGATCAAAGCATTACCATCTGCTAAAAAGAATTTATCAACATAAGGATACATAGCCTTTGCAGTATCAATATCTTCAAAAATTTCTGTTTCTGGTCTCATTCTAAATTGCTTGTCCTTGTACATTCCGCAAAATGTACACTTGTTATGTGCACACCCAATCGTTACCTGCAAAATCAAACTGCTTGCTTCACTGGGTGGTCTATATACTGTTCCTTCGTATCTCACTTAATCACCTCATGTGTGTATTCACTCTATTTTAACATAGTCTAAGTGTGTTTCTCAAATCACATTCAAAAAAAGAGCCTGGTCATATGAACAGGCTCAAATTAACATTAAGATTATAAATAAATTCTGTTTAGTTTAACAAAGGCAAAATATATTAGGGCACTTATCTAATGGGTCTTTAATTTATTGGAATAGGGTCAATATACCGTTAGCGTCATTCACCAAATACCAAATCATTTTCTCTGACTTCAACACGACCAATTAAGCTTTGACTTTCATTAGTGGCTTCAATAATAACGCGTTCATCATCATAATTGCCCATATCATAAATCCAAAACAACTTTTCACCTTGCTGCTTAAGTCTAGCTTCCCCCAGTTTTATATAATCAGGGGAATAGAGGGTAATGGCAGTAATTTCAGGCTTATCAATTGCACCAAAATAATAATTGTGATCTCGCTCATCCAATGACTTTCCAAAAGCGAAACTAAAACCGCATTTATTAAATAATGTGCTTTGATCTCCATAAGCACCTGACTGAATAAGTTTATAACCAAAGAGTCCTTTTTTAAGGTAAATCCATGAAATAGCTTCTGGTGAATTTTCAAATACGACAAAAGCCTTGTTTTCTGAGCCTTCATAAAAGACTTGTCTGAGACCCTTTTGATTATAAAATGCCTCGTATGAACGATAAGGTTTATAATCCCTCCACTGTGGTATTAACAATGCTATGATGATGAGTACAAATATTATAAATTTAATGGTTTTAAAGGATTTCATTTTCACTTACTCCGTTCTATATTACATAATGTCATTTACACAATTTTGACTATTCCAAAATCAATTTGACTACAAAATACAAGAAAATAACTTCATTTCTGGCCCGTCTTCTGCTGCAGGGTCAATTTCTTTTATATAGCCGATAGACTTAAAGTGGTTATTGGTTAGGAGTTTGATCGAAGCATCATGATTTTCATGCGTAATGGCATCCATCTGTTTTAGCATAAGTTCGTTTCTGGCGAATTTAATAACTGCCTTTAGGGCTTCATCGGCATATCCCTGACCTTGCATTGACCTTAATAACTCATAGCCAACTTCTGCCTTGCGGCGGTCCTGAGAAAATGACCATAAACAGATAGTCCCTACGACTTCCAGAGTGCCTTCAAGCTCTAAAACCCAAAAGAAGACTTTTCCTTGATCCATGTCTAATTCAACATTCTTGACAAATCTATTTGCTCTTTCGATATCTTCGTAAGGCGTAATTTCGACAAATTTTAAATTTTCAAGGTCAGATCTTATTTGATATAGCGCTGGTGCGTCTTTGGCTTCGACAGCTCTAATTCTAAGTCTTGGTGTCAATAAAGTCGGTACGATGTGATGTTTGATCAAATTGTTACTCATAATCTACCTCCAAAGTTTTTATTTTATGCCATGTTTCTATGAATAGATATATGATACCCTATAAAACGCGGACTATGCTAAATAATCTATTGACTGATTGAAAAATAAATGAGAATTGTTATCAAAAATATTTGACCTCGCATAATTTTATGCAAATCGGGTATTAAAATATAAATAAGAACAGTTGATTTAGGAATTTAAATAAGATAATTAAATTTAGGTGGTGGTTTTTGTGTTTAATACCAGCGATCATAAAGTTTTAAAGGATTCAATTGAAACAATTGGTGCAGGGTTTGCTATCTTTGAAAAAGAAGAAACATCTAATGATTTCGTTCTGATTTCTGCAAACTCAATATATGAAAACCTTATCATCGGTAGCGTTGAAGATGGCATTAACAAGAGTATAAAAGTACTCTTTCCAAGTTATAGCATTGAAGCGATTATCCCCATGATGGAGGATGTCATTAAGCTTAAAAGCTCAAGAGAAATTGAGCTCATAAATGAGTATAGGTCAACTACCACATGGTGGCGGTCTATATACTCACCTGTTTTCGAAGAGGATCAACCTGTAAAAAGAATTATCAATACATGTATTGATATTACAGATAAAAAGAAACTCGAAGAAAGGTTGCAGGTTGTGAGTGAACGTTACGAAGCTGTAGTACAATCCGCTTATGATGGTATTATCTCTATAGATGAAGAGCAACGTGTAATGCTCATTAACAAAGCAGCAGGTGAAATATTTGGTGTTAAACCCAAGGATGTTATCGGTACACCCCTTACAGAACTCATGCCAGCACGTTATAGAGAACGTCATAGTGACTATGTACAACACTTTAAAAAATCAACCATAAAGTCAAGGCCAATGCAAGAACGTTCGTCTATCACTGGCCTAAGAGCTGATGGTACAGAAGTGCCCCTTGAGGTTACAATTTCAAAAATATATGTTGATGGAAAGCTTGAAATGACGGCAGTCATTAGAGACATTTCCGAAAAAAGCATTCTTTTAGAAGAACTTTTAAAACTCTCAAGAATGGATAGCTTAACCAAGCTCTACAATAGAGCTTATTTTACAACACTATTTAACAATGAAGTTGAAAGAAACAAACGCTATCAAAACGGCCTATCTGTCATAATGTTTGATTTGGATCACTTTAAACTCATCAATGATACCTATGGTCATGGTGGTGGTGATTATGTACTCATGGAAGTATCAAATCTGGTTTTAAACAGTTTGAGACGTGTTGATACAGTTGCCCGTTGGGGCGGTGAAGAATTTATCGTTCTTTTACCAGAAACTGATAAAGACACAGCGGTACAAATAGCAGAAAAACTAAGACTTGCCTTGTTTCACCATCATTTTGAATATCAAGGCAATCAAATAAAAGTCACTGCATCTTTCGGTGTTGCAAGCTGCACAATCGATTGTGAAACAACAGATAGAATGATCAAATATGCAGATGACAAATTATATGAATCTAAAGGTGGCGGTAGAAATCGAGTAAGCTTTTAAATAGCCTCCAATACGAGTCCTATTCAATCGCAACAACTCGGCCGTTAGGATCCTTGATAAAGAAAGATGAAGGCTCTACAGTTTCCTCATTTATATTCTCCATTCTTCTCATAATTGTGCCCCAAGCCCTTTCAAAATAAAGAAGGGCTTTTTCCCATGCCTCGCCTTCTGGCCACCCCAAATGTGTAAGTGTCACTGCAGTGTGACCATTGTTGACTTCCTTAAATTTAACCACCACCCAGGTCTTATAATCATGGTTTCGTACGTAATCATAATCCAGTGGTGCATTCCAAGTAAAGGAAAGCATTTCTTTGGGAATAAAAGAAAGAATTTGACAGGTCTCTGTGCCTTTTAACCCCTGCGGTTTATCTGGGTCAAAATAGATCTCAAAAGCGCCAAATGGTTCAAGCTCAATATGATTGTCTGCTCTAAAAAGTTTTTTTAAACCTTCATTGGTTGTCCAAAGCGACCACAAGTATTCAAGGTTTTGGTTGATGACGGCCACCTTATGGATTTTTCGGTCTGTTATGATAAGATCATGTTTCATTTGACACCTCCAAAGCGAGATTATAAGCCTTTTGGACAGTGTTCCAGTTTCTAACAGTGACTGGCTGTCCAATTTTCTTCTCTAAGGCCAAAGACGTTAATTTACTGCGACCTTGTCCATTTACATAATATAAATAAAGTTGATTGCTAATGAAATAGATAATTTCATCAAAGCCATCAAACCAACTATTATCCCCTCTTGGTATGTTTTCAGAAGACTTATCTTTAGTAATACTTCCTGTGAAGCCAATGCATTTTTTTGAAAAATCATCGTACTTGTCATCAAATGGATCGCAGTCTATCAGATATTTAAGGTCATCAAGTGTATAAACCATAAGATGCGTGTCAAGATCAAATGTTTCCTTGATAATCTTCGATAATTTTGATTCAATCTCCGAAACCTTAAAATCGCATTTCACAATGACATTTCCGGAATTGAGCAATGTACTAACACTTGAAAAATTGGCGTTAAGAAGAGCTTTCTTAAGAACGGACATGGAAACCTTAGCTTTGCCGCCAACATTGATACCGCGCAAAAAAATGATATATACCATAAGGGACCTACTCTCTTATAAAGAAATGGTGTGCGTTGCAATTTGAATCATAATAATAATGATTGAACTCAAGATAGATAGCTTAAGGGTTTTTACACGTACAGGACGATCTATCTTAAAGAAATTCATGGTTTTCATATTTAAGAAATAATAGACAATGCCCATTTCGATAAGGGCACATGTTGCATATTTTATGAGATAGTCGCTTATGTCACTGGTTCCAAAATCAACTTTACTTATGTTAATGAATATGTATATCAGAACACCATAGCATTTTGTCACATGAAGTAATTGGTTAAATAGTCCAAGCTGCCATCCCAGCTTTTGATTTTTTAGTATGAAGTAACCTGAGCCGATATAAATCATGCTATAGAGAAGGACTATTCCCATTGAGAATAATTCATTTTTATTGCCTATGTCATTGCCATTTTTGTTATAAAATATGTACCCTAATATCGAAAAAATACCGATAAAAATACTTATGTATGCCAAAAACGAAATAAGCTTTGGTCTTTTGTTCATTTATAAACTCCTTAATTTTTTTGTCAAATCCTAAAGGTCAATTCTTTCGTAGTTGAATATCTTGCCATTTAAGTAGGTCATCTTTATTTTGAAGTGATCACTGAGATCATCAGAAGTAAAAAATGCGATGATTTCAATAGGTTCACCTCGTAATTTTTTGTCATAATATATGTAGTTTGGTGCCCTATCATACTCAGCATTTAAAAACGTGATGGCATATCTTTTCTGAGGTGGGTCCATAAAGCTAGGTGCATAGTGTACGACACTATATAAAAGTATCAAAGATAATAAAATCCCACTACCGGTATACAGGGTCTTTTTAAAATTGCTTTTGAGCCAAATTGTCTTATCATATAAAACAAAAATATAGAACATCATCACTAAAACCAAACTGCTAGTACTTAAAAGCACATACCTTTGGCTTAAAATTAAGAGTACTGCAAATATAAGGATGCTTCCAACAAGCATCAGATTGAACCTGTGCGTCGAATATTTAGAATAGCTCATCCCTGTAATTATATAATAACATATAATGGCCAAAGTGGTAATCAAAAGCCCTATTCCTGTATCCGTTACAAGAAAAGCGATTGAAAAGCTATATGAGATAATCAGTGCCATGGTTTTTAGATTGAAAATGAAATACAGGGGTGAATCTTGAGCGTTATCAATTATTTTTTTAGACTTCAGAATAAGTGTGATAACACTAAATACAATGTATACGATCAAGAGCTTCATTCATGGTCTCCTTCAAAGTCATGCTTATGATTACAAGACTACCTTAGTAGATTTCTGCCTTAGTACATTTCTGCCTTAACAAGCTTCCAGTGGATTGTAGAGGGTGCTTTTATTTCATATTGGAATAAGCCGCTTCCCATGATATGACCATCCTCAAATCTTGCAAACACCCATTTGTCGTTGATTAAATACGCGTCTGTAAACATCATGACACCACCGAGTACACCCTCATATGGGATTAACTCAGGATGGTTAAGAAGGTCACTAATGATGGAAGATGGATCAGCCACACCTTGGTTTTTTATAAGTGATCGTTCAAAATCATTTAAAACAGGAAGGCGGTTTAGTAAGGCTTCATGTTCTTCAGAAAGCGCGACATAATCTTGAGTGACCTGATCCAGTTGTTTTTTTAGACCATCTGTTTTATCACCTAGTGTCTTTAGGTCATTTGCATAAGCAACCTTTTGATTTAAAAGGGCTTCATTTAAGCGTGTGTTTTCCTTCCTTATATCATTTAAGGCTGCATTACTGGTCAGATAGAGAACTAAGAGCAATACAGTCATAGCGGTTAGTATGGTAAGTGCAGGGTTTAATTTTTTCATGCTGACCTCCTATGGCATTAATCGATTGAAATAGAAGGCACAAAAAAGAGTATTTTTAAAATACTCCTATTTTGTAGCCTATATTAATTGTAACAAAATAACATTGGAATGCATAATTAAAAAAGTATTAGAAAATGATGATTTAGACCACTCTTGTACTTTCAACAGCAAGTCTCAAGTGATTAAGCGCCTTTTCTACCACTTGTCTAGGACATGCAACATTAAGTCTAATAAAACCTGAACCTTGACTTCCAAAAATATGACCACTGTTCACAGCGAGATGGGCTTTATCAATCATAAAATGCATAAGCGCTTCATCGTCAAGATTGAGATTGCGACAGTCAATCCACTGTAAATACGTACCCTCTGGCATGTTCGCCCTAAGTTCAGGCATGTGTTCTTCACAATATGTTTTAACCAAGATCATATTTTCATGTACATATTCGAGCATGGCATTTAACCATGGCTCTCCAGAGTTGAAAGCAGCTTCTACTGCAACTAAACTAAAGGCGTTGTTAAGGTTAATGTCATAGATTTCATAAAAATGGTTCATCTTACGTTTATCTTCAGGATCAGTACATATAATGAAGGATGCTTGAAGACCAGCGAGGTTAAAGGTTTTAGTTGCCGAAACTAAAGTGATAACAGGCTTATCTGAAATTGACATCATGGGGAGGTGTTTATTCGGCTTGTAAACCAAATCACAATGGATTTCATCTGATATGATACGAACATCATTTCTTATACATATGTCGTTTAGTCTTTGAAGTTCATCTGGTCGCCACACCCTACCGATTGGGTTGTGAGGATTACATAGAATTAAAAGCGTGGCTTCTTTAGCAAGTAACTCCAATTGATCAAAATCCATTTCATATCCTGACTCAGTCTTAATAAGTTGATTTTCAAGTATAATACGACTATTATCTCTAACTGCCATATGGAAGGGGTGGTAAACTGGTGTTTGAATGATGATTTTGTCACCAGGGTTTGAGAAGGCATTGACAGCGACGTTTATAGAGGTTACAGCACCAGGACTATACAACAAGTGGTCAGGTTCTAAATCTAAATTATGTCTACGATTAAACCAATTAATCATAGATTTATAGTAGGTTTGTGACCTTTGGGTATAACCGTAAATTTTATCATTTGCCCTTTGAATAATAGCATCTGACACGCATATAGGCACCTCAAAGTCCATATCTGCAATCCACATGGAAATGAGGTCTGACTTATTGAAATGGGATTTTAAACCATCATACTTAATGGATGACTGGTCTGATCGGTCGATTATTCTGTCAAAATCATTATAGAGCATCACCCAAAACTCAATTGTTTGATGATGATCTTTACGATTGAATTCTAAAACTTTTTTAAAGCCAAAGTCTTCATAGAGTTTGATGGCTCTTTGGTTAAATGATGCCACAGTTAATCTTATCTTGTAGGCATTAAAGTGTTGCTTGGCATAGTAAATTGCGTTTTGAAAAAAAAGATGACCATTGCCCCTGCCGCATAGTGCTGGCTTTAGACCAATACCAATGTCTAAATAAGACACATCCTCATATGCGCCTAAAGTCGAACCCAGTGGGACTATGGCAGATTTACCATAACAATAAAAACCAATAAGTTGGTTAAAGTCATCAATAACGGCATAATAAGAGCCGTTCAAAAATTCACTTAAAGCATCAGGCGTTTCATCGATATTATAGAGTTCATAAGGTGGTGGGTATGTCCATTTAAATATGTGGTTGGCATGTTCAGCCGTCATTGGTATGATTTTAAATGTCATAAAAGTCTCCTTTATTCTATTTAAGTTCCACAATTTTTTTAAAGATCTCCTTGAGTATATCAGGTGTTAATGTCTTTCCACCATAGGATTTAAAAATATATGAGCCTGTTTCTGAAAAACTTTCAACACCATTGAGCTCACTGACAGGTGCACACTCTTTAAGATTGATAAGTTTACGAATTTCATTTTCAACAAATCTCGCGTACCCTTCCTTCCACTCCTGCCAGACCAAATACTCAAAGTCCTTCTGTTCAAGAACAATACTGAGCTCCTTTTTTAATTGGTAGGCATCACCATAATAACCCAGTGATAAAGCCTTTAGATACTTATCGAAAATAAATTTACTCTCACTGCGGTCATAGGGAAATGGATGTGAAATTTCCCACATATGATTGCCCAAATGTACGTAATGATTTGCAATCTTTAGTTTTGATTTTAAACCAGTTTCACAGGACTCATATTGGTAACAATGGACAAACTCATGCAAGACGGCCACAAAGTCTTCATCCGTTTCAAATAACCCCTTACCGACGATGACGATGCATCGATTCTTATAAGTAATGGAATCACATGTTGTCTGTATGGTTGGCGGTAACTCGATTTCAAGTGTAATAACTTTTACAGGCTGATACTCAGCAATTAAATCACCATCATAAATGGTAATCATGTTGCCTTCAGCAATACCGATGGGGTATTTTTTTATATCGAAGCCATTTTCAATTGATATTCTATAGAGCTCATTTAAGCGCTTAAAGTTCTCTCTCAAAATTACCTCCACTTCTTACCATCATAAATGGTATTTATGTATCCATCTATTCCTACTATCTAAGTGACATAAAATTCTCTAAGGCTTTTATACCCTATAAACATACAAATAATTAATAAAATCATTTAAGGTCAAACCCTGTTTTAAATTCCCTTCCTCATCAAAATTAAGAAATAAATAAAAGTGCATTTGAGTGGATATCCTTAAGATATCTAAACAAATGCACTTCAAACTTATAGAGGGCTTATTAGGTCTTGCAAATCAAATGCTAATATCCTTGCCTTTTGTAATCCTAGAAAAGAGAACAAGTGAGAGAATCGTAAAGAATGTTAGCAGTGTTGCAAGTGATGCCGCTATACCGTAATTACCTCGGATAACTTCGGTATAAATGGCAACTGTGAGTGTTTTAGTACGTCCAGTGTATAGGATAATAGCTGTTGAAAGTTCACTGATCATGGTAACCCAGCTCAAGATGGCACCTGATAAA
>NZ_JBVBZF010000112.1:0-10789 GCF_057447755.1 Fusibacter sp.
ACAGCGCCATACCGCTGACTTTTGACCGTATTTGGACCATGTCTGCCTTCTGTATGAGTGTCCGCATTCTCCGCAAGTAAGGAGTTCAGTCAGAACATAATTTGAGCTGTATTTGCTCTTTTCTTTCTTGGCCTTATTTGCCTTTCTTGTTACTGCAGCTTTGTTGAGACTTGCTCTTCTGGCTTTTTCCACCTGCACTTGGTGAAACAGCTCTTTCGGGATAATCGCCTCATGGTTGTCTTCGATATAGTACTGTGGCGCATACCCTTGGTTCTTGACCTTCTTCTTCGTGAGGAAGTCGATGGTATAGGTTTTCTGCATGCAGGCATCTCCGCAGAACTTCTCGTTTGAAAGCATCTTATCGATGGTGCCAGGATGCCAGTTTTCAAGTCCTGTTACGGTCTTTATGCCGTCATCTTGTAGCCCTTTGGCAATCTGTATAATGCTTTTCCCTTCCAGATACTCTCTGAAAATCCGTTTAACAATCAACGCTTCATCCGGGACGATGATGAGGTTACCATTTTCATCTTTGGTGTAGCCGAGAAACTTCTTATGGTTTACCGATATGATGCCGTTTTCAAATCGTCTGGTTAATCCCCATCTTGTGTTTTCACTGATATTCCGGCTTTCCTCCTGAGCCTGACTGCTTAGGATAGTAATCAGGAGTTCGCCACCGATTTCTTTCCGCCAATCCAACTCATAAAACTATTAATACATCATCCCTCCTTCACGCACACAAACCAGATTTGAAGCTGCTTGTTACTGTTCGAATCTGGAAAGAGGGACAGTGACCTGACAAGTCCATCCTTGGCTTCAGCAATTTTTTCTGTGCGACTGTTTAGTTGCCTGATGCTTCCCAAAACTTCATTTCTATTCGCAGCATAATAATAGCCGCCGTCATCACTGCAGATCGGATGTCCTTCGCACCTGAGTGCGTTGACGATGTCTCTGATTTTCCGACCGCTCATTTGAAATTTCATTTCCAAGCACTTACTTTGTACGGCCTTTCCTTCTCCTGTGTGACTTCTTTTCAAATAACTTAAGAACTTTTCATTGATGTTTACATGATCCACCTCCTCGCCTCCTTTTTTGGTGGGATGAGCTTTTTTAAGCAATAAAAAAAGGCCGGAAGAGTCGCTGCGCTTAGCAGCAATTCAACCGGCCTTAATCGGATTCAAGACATAAAAAAATGTACGGATTGAATTCCGCACACCGATGTCCTTTACTATTCAGTTATCTACTCGTTTTTGTTCTATTTTTTTACATGCCCATCCCTCCCATAGTTTGCTTTTGATCATTCTCCATGACCTCTTCTTGAGACTTGGGAATCACTTTGAACTGATCCTCACCCGGAACAATGCCAAGCGTTCTTCCGTTGTCCCAGCGCATATGCAATGACCCAGCGTCATCCACGCCTTCAACTGTTCCCTGAGTCCCTGCTTCAATTGGACCATATGGATCATCCATATGGATTAGCTCGATCCGTGTTCCAACTGGATACTGCTCTTTGATTGTTTCAACTTGCTTTTGTGAAAGAAATCCTTTCATTTCAATACCTCCATTCTATTTTCATGGCATAAAAAAAGAGCTACTCATTCTACTTTTATAGAAAGGTAACTCTTGTCAGCAGTTTGCTTGAAGCATTGACGCTCCGTATTTTGCTATCAATATGGAATTGATAATCCCTTTGAAAGCTTGTTCCCCAATCAGATGCTTATCTGAAATCTCATTCAGCTTTATGTACTCCTTGGCAAGTTGAATCGTTTTTGACATTTGATAGATAGCATAGCCATCGGTGTTGATGCCGTGTAGATACATCTTCTTGAAATCAAAACGATCCAAGTAGATGTGATCCTTTGCAGCACACCACAAGTTATCATCTGCGGTCAGTAAAAATAATGTAGCCAGATAGGCTGAGCTTCGATTTTTGATTGCTTCATTTTGTATTCGGCAGACCGTTTGGAATCTGGAACGATGTTTAGGACTTAAGAAGAGTTCACCATCGTGGCTCCTGATCAAATCACCAAGCCGCACATTCAGATGATGAGATTCACATTTCTCGAAGCAACCGCAGACAAGCTCTTCATAATTAATGTAGCCTCTGGCAATTTTATTTGTAACTCCACTGGATGCATTTGAGCTACAATACGCTGTGATGCGTTCATAGTCTCTTTCAAATGCTGTTGACCCTTCTTCACTTCTAAATCTCTGCACAACAATCACCCCACTTCTTCTTGGTAAAAAATTCGGCACAAGCATCATTAGCTGTTCAAGTTCCTGAAGTTCTGAGCCATACATAAAAAATTTTGACATCCTCGTCTTCCTCTCTTTCTGATTTTTGGTATAAAAAAAGAGGCAGAGTCTATAGGTCATTTAAGTTGACCTAAAAACTCTGCCTCATAATTTTTCACTTATTCGATTTCCAACTATACCTTCTAAGCGGACCTGAAATCATCGATTTCTTCGATGCCGATATTTCTGATGCTCGCAAAACCAAAAGGTTACTTGGTGGAAGTTTTTTCTCGAAAACGGATTAATATGATCCGTATGAGTGCTTTTTTCTTTGAATCATTCATAAAAAGTGTCGTATTACTTCTCATCTTTCCTTTTGCCCGTCAAATGCTCAATTTCGATTTTCACTACTCTTGTAGCCTTAGAAGCTTGTTCGATATACTCTTTACCCTGTTCAATAAAGTCTGATGAGTACTTATTGATAAATTCAGATAAAGCCACCAATTTTTCTTCATCAAAAACTTCTACTGCTTTACCAAATGCAATAACACTTTCAAAATTTGTACTAAATTTATCTGGCAAAATTTTCGTATTTCCTACTACTGCAAAAGAGACTTTATCAGAAAACGCTATATTATCAAACTTATGACCTTTTCTCGCTCCATGAACATATAGTACACCATTCATGTAAATATAGCTGATTGGGACACCATAAGGGTATCCGTCTTCACCAATTGTTGATAAAATTCCATAGGCATTATCAATCAGAATCTGAACTATTTCGTTCTGAGCTAGTGCTCGATCTTTTCTTCTCATTTCACGAAACATAGAGAACCTCCTTGAATCAACTTGACCCCACTGATGTTTGATATTTAGGACAATAGTATCTTTGATATCTCTTCCAAACGCTCATCTGAAATTCCTAACTTCGCTTTAAATGGATCATAATCAATTGTGACGACTTGAACTTCACTTGGCGATAATAAATCAACCATTCTTTTTAGTTGCTGGACAGATTTTTGATCATCGTTGTATCCTTTTACAATTGTAATTTCGAAAATAAACTTAC
The DNA here is from genome assembly GCF_057447755.1 of Fusibacter sp. Lineage (NCBI taxonomy): Bacteria > Bacillati > Bacillota > Clostridia > Eubacteriales > Fusibacteraceae > Fusibacter > Fusibacter sp. The sequence continues at coordinate 3,302 of NZ_JBVBZF010000112.1, forward strand.
CACTGTACTGCTTTCTGAAGTTCACCATATGATGAACATGTTCTTCAAGGGTGTAACCATCAATAGGTCGCTGAATCTTTTGAAAATCTTCGTCCTTCGTAACTTTAATCTCGCCTATGATTTCATCGCATAGATTGGCAATTCCCTTGTATTTATCTTGACCAAGCAAATAACCATTCGTCAGAAGTCTTACTTCAATGTCTTTTGATTTAATGAACTTAATGATATCTTCTAATTTGTCGTTGACGAAGGCTTCTCCTTTAGAGTTAATAAATATCAAGTCTGGTTTTTTATCTCTAATCAAAACAGACAACTCTGCTATTACTGTTTCAAAATCATTGAACTCCTTTTGTTCATCCGTTTTGTTTTTTGATCGCCCTATTGGACAAAAGATACAGTCAAAATTGCAATATTTTTCTGGTAGCACATTGATTTCTAGAACTCTCTTTTCATTTTCTGTGTAAAGCTCTTTATATGAGAAACTCCCCATTTTATATCCTCCGTAAATAATTGAATTTAAGCTATTGTGTACAATCATATCTCTATCTTAATTTATTGTACGCTAATAGTTTATTAGAACATAACGCAAATAACTCATGTCTAAATTGATTAAATCTCACTAATCTACTCTTGAATTTCAATCTCAAAATGATCTTTATCCATTACAAAAACCTTATATGAGCCACCTAAGTTTTGTTGTGTTATTTCTGCTAATTCTTTTAAAGCATTTTGAAACTCAGATTCCCTCTTCTCATCTACAAGTTCGATGCACAGAAATGCATTTTCTGTTTTCTCTGTCAACATTGTTCTTACCGATACCCGCCAATTCCAACATCTACAAATTGCTCCTGCATCGTCCTTATATACAATCTCGCCTTCGTATGGGGGTGCATCATCATCGCTCCCGAGTGTAATAAAATGCTCACCGCCAACCGCTTTTGTGAGTTTCACATCTCCAACAAAAGAGTCAATATCTTCTCCGCCACATGGCATTGCATATTTCATTGAAATTGAATTGTACATATCCACCAAAGGATTAATCGTTCCAATATGATTGCCATTGTTCACTCGTTTTAGCAGAGCTTCGATAGAAGACCTTGCGCCTTTCTTAGTTTTGAACTGTTGAAAAGCATCTCTCCACACTTTAATAACAGCATTGTTACTAAATTCAGGCTCTACAAAGAACTTGCTTGCTTCTTTTTCTGATGCTAATAGCATTTGTTCATAGTTCTCGGAATTATCAATTCTATTGTTTATGCCTTTAACCAAAATGATGCCTATTTTTGCACTCGGAAAAACATCCCAAAACGCTTCTTCAATGATAAATTTTTTCATGAGTCTTCCTCCTTAGATTTTTTATTTACTTGGAAACTAGAACTAATCCAAAAATACATACTACAACACCAACGATTGAATTTATTGAAATAGTTTCTTTAAAAAACAATAACCCTACTGGTATAAGCATTAATGCAACCAGTGTATTTGAAAGTAAGCCCGCTGAACTAATATTCCATCCTGCTCGATAAGCTAATAAAAATCCTAATTCTAACCCTACAACTGCGAAACCCAAAAGAATGCTTGCCCAGTTTGTTGTTCCGATTGCTTCAGCCAGACTCCCTAAATTCGACTTTGGAACAAATACAAAGTACGAAACGATGGATACTACAGATGCCATCACATAGGTAACAATCAATGCAACAATTGGATTAAGTCCTGACGGCGTTGACTTCTGGCTAATGTGATAGCACAAACTCGATAATACAACCATGATTATGGGAACAAATTTTACATACATAATAATCTTCTCCTTTTTAGATACCCAAGTTCAATTTTTTATAATAAAAAAAAGCCTTAGGAAATATTTTTTAAAATATCTCCCAGGCTTTTATCCTTCCGTGTACACAATTACTTGTGCGTTTCCTCTCGGACCTGTCCAGCTTACACTGCGGAACCCTAGAAAACTTTATTATAAAATTTTGAAAATCAAAAGTTGCAACTTTCATTGAATCATAGCACACGATTTTTGAAATGTCAAATTGATTTTTACACTAAACTGATATTTATCAGTTTCAAATCTTCTGTAAATCCACCCTGAGTTAATCACCTGTACTGCGATCTATTTTCTTACTTAATCTTTAATTAGGCTATATTCACCCTATGTCATCTATATTTTAGCCCATTTTTAGGGGTCAAAAAACGTCATTTTTTTGCTGTTTTTTAGCCCCAAAATCGACTCCAAACCACTATATGTTGTGGTCAAACTCTACTTTTTCGTGTCAGAACCACATTTCGTCATCAGAATTATCGCTTCCACATGCCACGTCCCCGGGAACATGTCCACAGGCTGAATCTCCTCAACCTTATAGCCACCTGCCACAAGTACCTTTAAGTCTCTAGCAAGTGTGAGTGGATTACATGAGATGTAGACAATTTTTTTAGGTGCGATTGTAAGCACTGCATTTAAAAAGGCTTCGTCACTACCACTTCTTGGTGGGTCCATAAAGACCACATCAAGGTGTTCGCCCTCTTTTGCGATATCCTTAAGGAAATCACCTGCATCGCCATTATAGAATCTGGCATTGGTAATACCATTGCGCTTCGCGTTAGAAATGGCATCCTTCACAGCGTCGTTATTGAGCTCAATCCCAACGATATGATCCACTGAATGGCTTGCTATCAGTGAAATCGTACCGATACCGCTGTAGGCATCTAGTGCAACCTCGGTTCCTTTTAAGTCCGCCATTTCGATGGCTTTATTGTAAAGGATTTCGGTTTGTACAGGGTTTACCTGATAAAAGGATTTAGATGAAATTCTAAAGACTGTATCACACAAGGTATCTTCTATATAGCCCTTGCCATAAAGTACAACCTCTTTATCCCCTAATACCATGCTCGTCTTCTTCTTATTAAGATTTTGCACGATGGTTTTAATAGATGGATGTGCCTCTGTCAAGGCTTTGACAAAATGATTTTTCGCAGGGAAAATTGGGTTTGTCACCACGAGCACCACCATGATTTCACCACTCACATGACCCGTTCTGATGAGGACATGACGTAGAAATCCTTTTTCTGAGTCCTCATCATAAGGCATCATCTTAAAGGATGGCATAAGGTTTTTAATGGTTTCTATTATGGCATTGGCACGCTCATCTTGAATTAAGCAATTTTCAACGGAAATCACATTATGGGATTCCTCTTCAAATATACCTGAGATGATTTTACCCTTTTCACCCACAGAAAATGTTGAGTGAATTTTATTTCGATAATGCACAGGATGCTTCATCCCAATAATAGGTGAAACCCTTCCGTACTCAGATAAGAGTGCATTTACCTTTGATTGTTTAAAGTGGAGCTGGCCTTCATATGAGATATGTTGGAGCTGACACCCGCCACAGTTAGATGATATTTCACATGGTGAAGTGACTCTAAAAGCGTTTGCTTCTTTAACCTCTAAAAGATTGACGTATTTACGTCTGCCTCTCGTGACCATTTCAACTAAGACTTCTTCGCCTTCTATGACGTTTCCAAGATGATATTTTTCACCTTCAATGGTGACGATGCCCTTGCCATCTTGAGTCATATCAGAGCATCTTACGATAAATCGTCTGCTTTCGCCATCTTGAAAGGATGCGTCAGAGACTTGTGTTGCACCGTAACCCTTAGATTTCCTTGGCCCTTTCTTTGACTTATTCTTATCCCATTTCTCATTTGAATCTGATTTTACTTCTTTGGCCTTGTATGGGTTAACCTTCTTAGCATAATCTGGTTTCTTACCAGACTCAGATTTCTTACCATACTCTGTCTTTTTCCCGTATTCAGACTTCTTGCCATACTCTGGTTTCTTAAAATCTTTCTTATATTTAGACTTGAACTCTGATGATTTAGTGCCTTCTCCATCAGAACCCTCTTTTTTATCGAATTTACCTCTTTTAAAATCAGATTTACTAGCATCTGATCGTTTAAAATCTGATCGCTTTGAATCGGATCTCTTAAAATCTGATTTCTTAGAATCAAATTTATCGCCTTTGAATGACTTGTTTTCTCCAGAATCATCCCCTACAGGCTTACCTTTATTTTTGCCTTCAAAAGGCTTATGACCACGTGCTTTATAGACCGATCCCGCCTTTCCACCGCCTTTAGACGTTGAACTTGACTCTGGTCTTTCAGATGATTTTCTTTTTGGACCATATGATTTTTCAGTGCTTACGCGCTCAGATTGATCATTTGACTTTTTCTCACCTTCAGTCTTGCTCCAAGATGGTTTTCCTTTAGATGGATTTCCCTTTGAAGCACCTTCTTTTGAGAATTTTCCCTTTGCAGGTTTACCATTTGTTGCTTTGCCTGCACTTTTTGAGGCACCTTTGCCTTGACTTGAAGGCTTTCCATTGCTTTTATAAGTTGCTTTACTCATACACTTCACCACGATTTTCTCTAGAGAGTTATTTAACGATACCCTTTAGTATACGCTATTCCTTGTGATATTACTACCATAATTTTAAAGGACAAAACACACCAACAATACCATTTCGTATAAAACATGATTTAAACCGTTTCTGGGGTTTAAATCTGCCTATAAAGAAATGCTTCTGTGGTGTGTTTTGCCTTGAATGGAAGTTTAAAATTTCAGTAAAAGGTCTATGCGAGTACATGCATTTTCCACGAAGGGTACCTTCAGTAATTCCACATACCTGAGTTCTTAATTTAAAGCACCTAAGCTTGTGCTTTCTTCTTACCCAAATATGCCTCTTGAATCACTGGATCTTTTATCAGTTCAGATGCTGGTCCTTTTTTAACGATGGTGCCTTGTTCAAGGACATAACCCACGTCTGCTATGGATAAGGCCTTGTAGGCATTTTGTTCAACCAATAAGATGGTCTTATTCATCTTTTTTATATTCAAAATGATTTCAAAAATCGTATTTACAAGGAGGGGTGCAAGCCCAAGTGACGGTTCATCCAGTAGGATGATGTCTGGGTCTGACATGAGGCCACGCCCCATGGCAAGCATCTGCTGCTCACCACCGCTAAGGGTTCCTGCCATTTGCTCTTTTCTTTCCAAGAGTCTTGGAAAGAGGTCATAGACATTTTGGAGGTCTTTCTGAATTTGTTCCTTATCTGATCTCAAATAAGCACCCATCATCAAATTGTCTCTAACAGTGAGATTGGCGAAGATTAAACGGCCTTCAGGTACCTGCGATATGCCCAGTTCAACAATTTTGTTGATCTGCTTTGGCAGAGCTTGATTCTTGAATTCCACTGTCCCCTTGCTGGTTTTGACCACTGAACAAATGGCATTTAAGAGGGTCGACTTTCCTGCCCCATTTGAACCAATAATAGACACAATTTGTCCTTCTTCAACATCTATATCCACGCCTCTTAGGGCATGAATGCCTCCGTAATGTACATTTAAATCTCTGATTTTTAACATGCCTCTTCCCCCTCTCCCAGATAAGCTTCAATTACCTTTGGATTGGATTGAATCATCTCTGGTGTGCCAGCTGCCAACTCACGTCCAAAATTTAAAACTGTGATTTCATGACAAAGATTCATGATGAGATCCATATGATGCTCAATGATTAAAATCGTGAGGTCAAATTGATCTCTTACCTGCTTTATGAGGTCAAGTAGCTGGAAGGTCTCTTCCTCATTCATCCCTGCTGCTGGCTCATCAAGCAATAAGAGCTTAGGTCTAAGCGCAAGTGCTCTGGCAATTTCCAGTCTCCTCTGAAGACCATAAGGTAGGTTTGACGCTATGGTATCACGTCTTTCCTCAAGCCCCATTATCTTTAATAGCTCTTCAGCATGTTGGTGTAAAAGCTGCTCGCCTTCCTTGTACTTTTTAGTCCTAAAAACACTGTCAAGCAAGGAATAATGCGTATTAAAATGACACGCCGTCAAGATATTCTCATATGTCGTCAGGTTTTTAAAGAGTCTGATGTTCTGAAAGGTTCTGGTAATCCCCACATCTGCAATTTTAAAGGTTGCTGTCTCATCTATCCGCTTGCCTTCGAAAAGTATCTCACCCTCAGTGATATTGTAGATCCCAGTTATGAGGTTAAAAATCGTCGTTTTTCCTGCCCCGTTTGGACCGATTAAACCATAGATTTGCTTGGGTTCAATCTTTAGGTTAAAGTTACCAACAGCCGTTAAACCTCCAAACTGCTTGGTGACATTTTTAAGTTCTAGCATACTCATTTAGGCCTCCTGTTCCACAGTGGGTTTATTCTTTTTCCCAAACCACTTTTTAAGATACTTGATGGGTCTGAACTCCTTACCACCCATTAAGCCTTGAGGTCTCGTAATCATGATTAAAACAACTGTCGCCCCATAGATTACCAAGCGCCATTCCTTTACATTTCTCAAAATTTCAGGTAAAGCTGTAAGGGCAATTGCACCGATGACTGATCCTGTTACACTGCCAAGACCGCCGAAAATAACGATGATGGTCAGCTCAGTGGACTTGATCATTTGGAACATCTTTGGCTGTAGGAAACCGATGTAGTGTGCTAGCAGTCCACCTGATACCCCTGCGTACATGGCACTGATCAAGAGGGATTGTAGCTTGTACTTAAAGACGTCAATACCGATGATATTGGATGCCATTTCCTCTTCTCTGATGGCCTTCATGTTTCGACCATGCTTTGAGTTGATGATGTTGACTAAAATAACAATCCCGATGATGTTGATGACGATCACATTCATGAGAGATGTATGGTTGGTGATGCCCGGCCAACCTCTTGCACCGCCAAAGTATTGGACGTTATCGAGAATTAATCTTATGGCTTCACCAAAGCCAAGTGTGGCTATGATGAAGTAGTCGCCCTTGAGGTTAAGGGTCAACTTGCCGATGATCAAGCTCATGACACCTGCCATTAAGCCTCCGATGATAAGCGCCAGATAAAAGTTCATACCTAGTGTCATGGTGCAAAAGGCCGTGGTGTAAGCCCCAATCGCCATAAAACCAGCATGTCCGAACGAAAACAATCCCGTAAAGCCCGTCAATAGTGAAAGGCCAAGTACCGCCAATAAGTTTATCCCAGATAGTATGAGAATACCTTCAATATAATACCAATCCATATTCCCCTCCTATGCTTTGTCTTCATTTTGCTTGCCCATAATCCCCATTGGCCTAACCACCAATATGAAAATTAAGAGTGCAAACGCAATAAGGTCTCTAAGTTGTGATGACAGATAACCAGCTGTGATGGTTTCAATAACGCCCAGTAAAATCGCACCAATGACTGCGCCAGACAAGCTGCCAAGGCCACCAAATACTGCTGCAATAAAGGCTTTGGTTGTGATAAAGCCAATTTGAGGGTAAACGGTATACTTCATGCCGAATAGAACACCGGCAATCCCTGCAAGTCCCCCACCAAGTCCGAATACGATAAAGATAATGTGGTCAGTGTTGACCCCCATAAGGGCACTGGCTCTCAGGTTATAAGCAGTCGCCTTGATTGCCATGCCTGTCTTGGTTTTCTCGATGATG
>NZ_JBVBZF010000113.1:0-10720 GCF_057447755.1 Fusibacter sp.
CCTCAAAGGCGTGAGGGTACTGATATTTTTGATACTTAGTATCGCCACTGTAGTTTCGTTCTAACTTAAGTGAAGTGCCATCTTTCAAATAATATGGTATTTTACCATTGTCTCTATTGGCAATATCCTCTAAAACTTCGTCAATGCCAAGATATGCTGCATTTGATTTAGGAGCAGTTGCAACATAAGTTGCCGCTTGTGCCAGTAAAATTCTACCTTCAGGCATTCCGATGAAATCCACTGCTTGTGCTGCATTATTTGCCACAACAAGGGCCATAGGATCTGCATTGCCAACATCTTCTGCAGCACAGATGACAATTCTCCTGGCGATAAACCTAGGATTTTCCCCGCCATAAATCATCTTGCCCAGATAATAAAGTGCAGCATCAGGATCTGACCCCCTCATACTCTTAATAAAGGCAGAAACGATATCATAATGGTTGTCACCATTCTTGTCATAGTCCATATATTTCATCTGAAGGCATTCCTCAATTACTTCAGGGGTAATGTGGACCCTTCCAAGCAAGTCATCCTGTGACAAGACTGCAAGTTCCAATACGTTCAAGGCGCGTCTTGCATCTCCTGCCGACATTTCAGAAATATAGTATTTGGTGTCATCTGATATTTCTATATCATACATACCAAGGCCATTTTCACGATCTAGTAGAGCTCGATCTATAATTTGAAGAATGCTTTCACTGTTCAACTTTTCAAGTTTAAAAACAGACGATCTGGAGATCAAAGCACTATTTACCTCAAAATAGGGATTTTCTGTGGTTGCACCCACTAAGATCACCGTGCCATCTTCAACAAAGGGTAAAAGTGCATCCTGTTGACTTTTGTTAAATCTATGAATTTCATCAATAAAGAGGATGGTCCGCTTACCATATAGGGACAAATTATCCTTTGCCAGTTGGACAGTGTCTCTAATATCCTTAACACCTGAGGTCACTGCATTCAGACTGATAAATTCTGATTCTGTTTTTTTGGCGATGATCTTTGCCAGTGAAGTCTTACCGCTCCCTGGTGGCCCATATAACAAGATGGAACTTAAACGATCCGATTGAATCAGCTTTGAAAGAAGTCTACCTTCTCCAATTATCTTCTCCTGTCCGAAAAACGTTTCTAGTGTTTCAGGTTTCATGCGTTCTGCTAAGGGTGCTTGTTTTTCCAGTTTTTCCTTAGCGACAAAATCAAACAAATCCATTTTTAAACCACCTTTTCTAAAGTCCAAGTCACAATTTCATTAAAAGTCATTTTTAGGGGTTCAACCTCTTTATTTCTAAAATGAACCTGCCATGCATCCATATGTGATCTAAATTTTCCATCTATAGCAAGAGCCCTTGAGTCTAAAAATTCTGTCAACAACTGATGCATCACAATCAAGAGTCTAAAGCTCAACTCATCCTCTAGTATTTTTGCAACAGCTTCGAGTGCGTTTAGCATTATGTCATAGTAACCCTCAACACCTATCGGTCCCTGTTTCAAAACCATATTTGTATCCATAATTTCATTTAAATCATGGGGAGAAATTGCTTTCATTCGCGACATCATCTGATAGGCTTGAAATTGTATCGTCGAAAAAAGGATTGTTGGATTTGATGACAAATCAATAAATTCAGAGCCCAAGGGGTTTTTAGACAATCCAGGCACTTGTGCAATAAAGGTCCCTATTCCCCTTCTGACCTCCAATACATTTCGGCTTTCAAGTGTTTTAATCGCCTCTCTTAAAGTTGCTCTGGAGATATTTAGTTCCTCTGATAACTGTAGTTCGTTTGGTAATTTATCGCCAGGCTTGAAAAAGCCTTTTACAATCAAATCCACGATATTTTCTTCAATCTTCTCAGAAAGCAATTTTTTTTGATACATGGCATTCGCTCCTTTAATATCACGCTTTAAAATTATAGAGTGGCTTTATGATTTCAATAACCTCTACAGTCTCTTCAATGTGCTTTAAAATCATATGAATCGGTTTATAGGCCATAGGACTCTCATCCAATGTCTTTTCAGTGACACTGCTGGAATAGATCCCCTTCATTTCATTTTGAAAGTCCGTAAGCGACAACCTCTCTAAGGCTCTTTTCCGACTTAACAAACGTCCTGCTCCGTGAGGGGCAGAATAGTTGTAATCTGGATTTCCCTTCCCAACAGCAAGAATAGACCCATCGCGCATATTGATTGGAATAATGAGTTTTTCACCTTTCTGAGCACTGACTGCACCCTTTCGAATCATATGATCATCAAAATTGATGTAATTGTGTACAGTCTCAAAGTGCATTTGACTTTCAAAGTCACACTCTAAAAACCCACAGAGCTTTCTGGCAATTATAATGCGATTGAGTGAAGCGTACTGCTGAGCAAACTTCATATCTCTCAAATAGGCATCGCGGTCTTCACCCTCTAAAAAAGCCAGTTGATTTGACACATGATAGGGTTCCATAGTCTTTTCAAACGCCATTTGAATCTCTGCTTCAAGTGCCTTGTTCTTTTGTTTTCTAATCTTTTTCAAGGCTTGATCTCTTTCAAGCTTTAATCTTTTTTTGATTCTTTCACAATAGTGCATAGCGCGCTTTTGATAGTATTCTGCAACCTGAAGTCCAAAATTTCGACTGCCGGTGTGAATCACTAAAAACTTGTCATCTTCTGCATTCGCATTAATCTCAATGAAGTGATTACCACCCCCCAGTGTACCTAAAGACCTCAGTTGACGGTTGGCTTCTGTATGTGTCAGTTCACATATGCGGTTAACCTCACTGATAAAAGTCTCTGAAACACCAGGGTCTATTGAGTCGGCTATTTCGAACCCACTTGGGATATTGTTCCTAATGAAGGCGTCTAACTTTTCAAAGTCAATCTCCCTTTTACCAAGATAAACAACCAACATGCCGCAACCAATATCTACGCCTATGAGACTGGGTACGATTACGCTTGGCAGCTCAGAGGTAAAACCGATGACACAGCCCTTTCCAGAATGACAATCCGGCATTATTCTCAATTTTTGATCCTTAAAGATATAGAGGTCACAAACACTTTTAATTTGTCTTGCCGCATCCTCTTCAATATCATCGCAATAAACGAGCGCCTTATTGTATTTTCCATTGATTTCAATCATTTGACCACATCCTTAAGAGCAAATAAACGATAAATTGCAGCTTAATCTATTTGATACTCTTTTTTGAGTTTCAACAAGTCTTCTTCGTCCAGCTCTACACTTCCAATCACTTGTTCCATGCCAATGCCAAGTCTAAGCATATTGCTGGCAATCTCTCTCTTGGCTTCAAGATAACCATCTTCTATGCCCTTTAGGTAGTCATTAGATTGATGACTTAGCCTATCTACTTCATTTTTTAAATTTTCCGTCTCTAAGGACCCACTTGACGAAGTCATCTGATTGGAAATACCGCCTTCGCTGGCCACTGGTTGAAGAGGTACTCTTTTTTTTCGTTCAAACATCAGTAGAGGTAGCTTAGCGATTTCACGCATCAATTTTTCATCCTTTACAGGTTTAATAATGAAGTTTTTTGCACCTGCCTTGATTGCCTCTAATACGTTTGCACGCTGTCCTTGGAGTGAGCACATAATAATGCTTGCATCAGGATCAAATTTTTTGATTTCCTTTACGGCTTCAATGCCGTTCATAACCGGCATTGAAATGTCCATAATAACCAAATCCGGTTGAATCAATTTATACTTTTTTACAGCTTCAAGTCCATTCTCAGCCTCTCCAACAACATCTATCTGATGCATTTCGAGAATTCTGCGAATGGTAACTCTCATAAACGTTGTATCATCTACTATTAATACCCTCATTTTCAACTCCTAAATAAATGTTGTTGGGATCTAAAACAAAGGCGAGTTCGCCGTTACCTAAAATTGTAACACCACTTACCTCGTTGAGATCACCCAATATTTTATGCATACCAATGTATTCATGCAAGGATTTAAAGACAATTTCTTGCTCGCCGACTATCCTTCCAACTTGCAAGGCAAAATATTGGTCTTTGACATTTAAGATTATCATATATTTGAATTTAGTTGAATCCGATTTCAACCCCATTATTTCATCGAGCTTTAGGATTGGACATTTATAGTCATTCCACATGTAGTCGGTATCCTCATAGTCATGGGGCACTCTCACAATTTCATGAATCCAATGAAAGGGAATGGCAAAGAGAAATCGGTCTTGCTTAAAGAGAATGGCTTTAAAAATCGTCATATTCTGTGGTAATTCAATGACAAATTTAGTGCCCAATCCAGGTCTAGAGGTCAGAGACAATCGACCATTTAAAGCTTCGATGTTGCGTTTGACGATATCCAGTCCCACACCTCTTCCTGAGACCTTGCTGACCTCTTGAGCAGTGGTCATCCCTGTCTTGAAAATCAGGGTTTCATAATTCACCATCTCTATTTCCATTTGACTAATCAGCCCTTGTTCCAATGCTTTAGCCAAAACCTTTTCCCGATTAATGCCTGCGCCGTCATCTTCAACCACAATGACAATTTTTCCAGATTCATAATAGGCTTGTAATTGAATAAAGCCCTTAGGCGATTTGCCATTTTTTATGCGTGCCTCAGGGGTTTCTAAGCCATGGTCAATGGCGTTTTTTAAAATATGTGTAAGGGGATCGATAATTTTTTCTAAAAAATGTCGGTCAATTTCAATTTCTGTCCCTGAAATATGAAAGGACACTTTCTTACCACAATCCTTAGCCGTTTCTCTTATCATTCTCGGAAACTGATTAAAGGCAACTCCAATTGGAATCATCCTAATTTCATAAAAATTATCAATCATATTCTTGTTGATTTCCATCAAGCTCTCATAGTGCTCAAAAAGCTTAACCACCCTCAAATCCTGTGCATAATCCTTATACAATGTCTTAATGGAATAGCCCATAGCTTCTTTAACAAGTGTTTGTTCTTCCATTAGTGACATTATAACATCAAACTTGTGATCTGAAATTTTGAATTGCACTTCTGGAATGGAAATGCCACTTGAGACCATAGGTTGTTTTGGCGCTTCTACCCCTGATTGATCATCATGTCCTTGAGTTGGATTTACTGCTACTCTTTTGAGCTCGGATATATGAAATAGCGCTTTATCCACCTCACCTTGCCTTAGCGGTTCTCTAATCCAAACATTTAACCAGTCACCGAATTCCTCGTCTTCCAATAATTCATAGGATTCCGGCATGACCTTAATCGGAAAGCCTATTTCTGACAAGGCCGATATAATTAAATAACTTTTTACGCTTTTCATTGCAGTGTCGTTCTCAAATTCAATTTCAATATAAGTCTTAAAATCAAAATCAAGAGACAGATGTTCATCTGCTTGCTTTTGACGCTTTAGGGGATTTGACGGACTATTATCACGATGATATAAGGCTTCATCAGATATGGACTTGGCTTTCTTAAGCCATTTTAAAACGCGATCCTCATATAGAACTTCATCCAATTCGATCAGCTGATTTAGCATTAAAGCCAATAAGTCAACCGCTTCAAATAGATTAGAAACTGAAGCATAGGTTAGTGGACATTCCTGATTGATGTAGGCACTCACAAGTGTTTCCACTTCATGTATCAAATCTCTCATATCCTTAAGATCCATGGTTGATACAGCACCCTTTAAGGAATGCGCCAATCTATAAAAATGGTTCAAATCTTCTAAAATAGTCTCAAACTCATCCAAATCACCGTTTTCAAGCTTTAACAACAAGGCTTCCATTTGACTGATTTGACTTTTCGATTCATCCCAAAACAACTTTTCATATGCATTTCGGATATCTATTCTCATTCCGCCCCCATTGGTTTAGAAAAGCATGTCTACTTCTAATATTTGATAATCAATCATGTCTGAATCAGATACAGAACGCATCTTGAACTCATCCCCTGAAAGATAGCTGACAACTTCATCTACAACTAATCCGATTATAAGATTGTTGATCTCTATTATCAAAATGCGCGTCTCTTTTTCATTTCTTTTAAAAGGCTCGATGCATCTGTCCAGAACCGGATAGACTGCTCCCCTTAGTGCTATCAAGCCAATAATGTCCTTGGGCGCTTTTGGCATCTCATATATAGTTGCTTCTTTCAGCCTCAAGATTTCCTTGACGGATTTCGTCTCAATGCCATAATGAACATTATTGAGCTTAAACATTAGCAGTTGATGTTCCATATGTCCTCCTATAGCTTGAACTTTGAAACGAGGTCCACTAAATTCTTGGTCTGTTCCTTAAGATCATGGGAAATATGATCTACATCCCCACTGAGCTTTGAAACCTCATCAGTCATCTCTAACAAACACTCTCCAGTGGAAACAATCTGTTCACTATTTGCCGCCTGGATATTGCCATTTCTCACCACTTCCTGCATCATCACATTCACAGCATCAGTGGTATTGATCAGTTCTTCTATGGTTGCAAGCTGTTCTTGGCTAGCAGCTGAAACTTGCATGGTTAAATCGTTTACTAGGACTGTGGACTGCATGATACTTTTACTGGAGTTTAATTGATGTTCAGTGGCTTTCGCAATTTGAGAGACTTTGTCGATACTGTCTAGCATATAATTTTGAACACTGTTGAAGGCTTCTTCTGTGTTGATAACAAGATTATAGCCACGCTCTATTTGAGAAACCGTATGATCTGTGCTTAAAATGGTATTGTTAATATCCTTCTGAATTTTCCGTATGAGTTTTTCAATATCCTTTGTGGACGCCTTTGATTTTTCAGAGAGTCTGCCGATGGCAGAAGCTACAACCGCAAATCCCTTTCCATGCTCTCCAGCTCTAGCCGCTTCAATTGACGCATTCAATGACAAGAGATTGGTTTGTTCTGCAAGGTCTTCAACGACTTCAAGGATATCGCCAATTTGACTGGCTGATAAGCCCAAGTCTTGAATTGTATTAGCAAGTGATTCAATATTTTGATTAACCCTGTCCATTTCATCTTTGGTGGCATCCACAACAGCTTTTCCATTTTGAACCATAGTGACTGCTTCGCTACCCTTTTCATTTGCTATTTTAACATGCTCGTTGATATTTTCTATTGAACCATCAAGCTGTCTCAGTGAATTTAGGACCTCTGATAGCGCTTCTGACGTTTCCACAGAACTCTGTGCCACATCAGATGCAGTACCGCCCATTTCCTGCATTGAATAAGTAATATGGTCGATGCCGCTTGCTATATTATTCACACTGTTCATGACTTCATTAACAGATAAGCTCACCTCGCCAATCGACATGGATAAATCTTTCATGGAAAAAGATTGCTTTTGAGCATTTTCATAAGAGTTCTTTGCAATTTGGCTGGTCTGATCAGAGGACTCCTTTAATTTAACAGAGGTCACAAGAACCTGTACAAGCATGTCTCTTTGCCCCTTTATCATATTGGAAAAGCTATGATAAAGGGCTCCTATTTCATCCCCACTCTTAAACTCAAGTTTATCATCATATACCATATCACCGGTTTCTGCTCGCTTCATGACAGTCATCAGGTTTTGAAGGGGTTTAACTATTTGCTTATCACTATAATAAATTGTGCAAAAAACGGTCAAAACCACCCACAGTGCCACATATAAAAACACTCTTCCGAACATTGCCTTGAGGGGCTTAAAGGCAGGCAACAAATCTGTCTTAGGCATAAAGCCAATCAATTTCCAGTTTGTAATTTGACTGGTGACAAAGCTTACAACAAGATCCTCTCCTTCAATATTAAAGAAAGAAGAACCAGAGTTGTTGGCCAAAACTTCTGAAGCCCATTCATAGGACTCTATAGATGCTCCAAAAACTAAGTCCTTTGGACCAGCGATTACCGTCCCCTCTTGATTGACTAAAATCATATAGCCATTATCGCCGTTTTTAGCTGCACCAAGCTGATAAGCCATTTCATCTAAGGAGACGTCAATGCCCATTACACCCGCCAACTCCCCCTCTGAGTTATAATATTTTGAAGCAACTGTAAAAATCATTTGATTGGTAGAAATGTCTATATAGGGGTCTGTCCAAGTTATTTTCTCTTGTGAGTTTAAGGCATCTTGATACCAAGGTCTAGGTCTCGGATCAAAACCTAGGGGGATGCTATTGGGTACCTGAAACATTTTTCCGTCTTCTGTGCCAAGATAAATCGACATTACCTCAGGATATCCTAATAAGGCTTTGGACCACTCTGTCGTATAATAATCCGCTTTTTCATCATCCGAAAATACAGCCATGACGCCCTGGTCCTCAGACCAAAGCTGGAGGAAAAAAGCCAAGTTATCATTAAACAAATTCAAGTAGTAGTCATTGAAACTCCCCACTTGTTCTAAATTTTGCTTTAACAACTGATCTTCCATTATTCGGTTACTGCTATCGTAAAACCTTGCACCCATGACCATCATTGGCAACAAAATCAATACGATGCAACCTATTAATATCTTTTTAGATAAGCCCCAATTCGTTGTGTGCATATTTATCCCCCACTGGTATTATTTTATATATTAATTTATCTAAATATCTGTTTCTATTATTTTAACAGAAATAAGACCTTATATCTAAGGAAAACACATTATTTTTATGGTTTCCCCAACAGAATTCAAAAATATTCATTAAAGATTCCCCTAAATCTGCCGATAAATATATTGCAAGGATGCAAGTGATTTCAAGGAGGAATTATTATGGAAATTCAAATGAAAGCTTATGGGTATTCCAAAATGGAAAGCGTTAGCGCTTCTGTTAACAAGGCTTCTAACGGAAAAGTTGAAGCTTCATATAGCGCTTCAAGTCAAGAGCAAGTCAACTATCAAGAAAAAACACTATACATCGAAGATAAGTTAGATTTGGGGAACACCTCCCCTATTAATGCCGCAACCTACAAATTTGATGCGGTCAAAGTTGCCGATCTAAAAAAAGAGATGTTTACTGCAAATGAATCCTTTAAGGACATGATCAGGTCTATGCTTGAAAAACAGGGTGTCAATGCAGATCATATCATGAAACGTTTAGAAAAAGGTGAAAAAGTCGATGTGGAAGTCGATGAAGAAACACGCGCAAAAGCTAAAGAAAACATTTCTGAGAACGGTTTCTGGGGTGTAAAAAAAACATCTGAGCGTATCCTAGACTTTGCAAAGGCAATCAGTAACAACGACCCTTCAAAAATTGATATGTTGAGGGAAACCTTTAAAAAAGGATTTGAGGAAGTCAAAACCTACTTTAATGGTGAATTACCTGAAATTAGCCAGTTGACATATGATGCCGTTATGAAAGGTTTCGACGAATGGGAAAATCCTGATAGTGAACCCACAGAGGAACCATTAGCCTAAACGCTTAAGAACTATAAGTTAAGCCAGTATTTCAAATGAGATACTGGCTTTTTAATGATTAAAGACAACTTCGTGTAAACAGCATGTCCCTAATACGATTTAATCGGCTTATGCTATACATATGGCTTTATGAGGGGCTACTTATCCTCAGGATGTTTTTCAGCTTCATTGTCCATCTCTTCTTGCGCTTCTGAAGGACTTGGTTTAATCATAAACAGGTCATTGGTCTTTTCCTTCACCACTAAGATGATGGACATATGATACTGCCCGTTTCGAATAACAAAATCTGAGACCCCTCCGATGCATTTGATACTAATATTAATGAACTGTCCAAAATCATTTACGAAGGTCTTAAGGGCTGGCGTTTCCTCACAAATAATTTTGAAAATCAGAATGCTCTTACCATTCGTTATGTCCGCTTTTAGAACAAACCTTAAAATTGCAGCGTCGCTGAATTTTATGTTTTCTAAGATTTCACCTACGATCCCTGTAATCTGCTTGAAGTTATCATAATAGAATAGTTTCTTGCTGTCTTCTGTAACTTCTAAAATATCCCTAAGGGCATATTGTTTGTTGAAAAACTCAATAATATCATCTAAATCAAAAGCCCTTAAGGAGAACTTGGTATAATCAAAGACCTTATTTAAATAATTCATCCTTGTATTCATTTTATGCATGACCTCAGCAAAGATCTGCTCTTTTTCATATTTCAGCAAGCTGTCATTTATACCGTCTTTAGGCATTAAAGGTTCAATTGCCTTGGAAGCATGACGAATATCCTCTGTCGTTAACAAGTGATGATAATTTATTGTCTTTATGATTTCTTCGTAGAGTTTGAGGAAGTAATCCACCTTCTCATACCCCTCAGTTAAAAGCTTTTGATAAAGCGCGTTCTTCTTTTCCAAAGACCGTTCCTTTGTCTCTTTGGAATGGCGCTCATGATAGAGTTGAATGGCTTCTTTTATGTAGACTTTGAGTTCTGTATCCAAATCCCAAGGCTTGGTTAAAAATTTATAGATATCGACCTTATTGACGGTTACAAGAATTTGCGGTAGCTGGGTGTAGCCAGTTAAAACAATCTTAACGGTATCTGGACTGATCTTATGGATGAACTGGAGTAGCTCAAGGCCATTCATACCAGGCATTCTCATATCTGTAATAACCACAGCGATTTCTTCTCTTGCAAAAAGCTCAATGGCCTTCTGGCCCGAATCAATAAAGAACTTCTCATAAGGCTCCATTCGCAAGCCTCGATTCAAGGCCTTTAAAATCTCAACCTCATCATCGACTATCAAAACCTTATATTTACTGTAATCAATCATACTGCCCCCTATTGTTCATTCTCGTATTTTTCTATAATGGGTTTAATCATATCGAATTCAATTTTTAGGATATCTAGAGCTTCTAGGAAGTTGGGCCGCAAAAC
>NZ_JBVBZF010000114.1:0-10652 GCF_057447755.1 Fusibacter sp.
TAAAGCTTAATCAAATCAAATCCAGCTATAAGGCTCAAAAAAGACAACGTGTTGAAGCCATGATTGAACATCTCAAAGAGGGGATAATATCTGATGATCTGGATCCTTATTTTTCTGTTCTTTTTGATCGAGCAGACTCTCTGCTTGAATATCAAAAGGACCCAATTGTCTTTGTGATTGGCAACAATCAATGCTTAATGAGGATTAAACAATACATCACAGAATATTCGAGGCAGTTTACAGATTTTCTTGAAAGAAATGAAGTTATCAAAGAACAGTACGGTAGGATATTTGAGTTTGAGCAGATCTTAGCCATGTTAAAGAAAAAAACACTTGTGCTTGATGAACTTTTGATTAAGAAAGTGGATCAGTTTGAGCCTGAGCAAATCCTCAAGATAACATCAAGAGAGTTGTCTAAATACTATGGTAAGTTTGAACAAATGGCACTGGAAATAAAGAAGTGGAAACTCAGTGGTTATCATTTGATTATTGCAATTGGTGATGCTCAAAGAAAGCAGAAGTTCTTTGAACTTATGCAAACCTACGATATTGCCATTGATCAAGCATCTCATTATGAAAAAGCGCTCAGTGGTCAAGCCATTCTCGTGCAACAAAATATAGCACAGGGTTTCTATTTTGATACCTTTAAGGCAATTGTCTTAACTGAAAATGAACTCTATGGCGAAGGCAAGAGAATCACCCGTAGAAAAGCTTCTTCAGGGAAGGTAATTAAGGCTTTTTCAGAGCTTTCTATTGGTGATTACATCGTTCACGAAAGTCATGGTATTGGCCAATATGTAGGCGTGGAGCAAATGAAAATTGACATGACACGCAAGGATTTTCTCAAGATTCGCTATGCTCAAGATGACTTTTTATATATTCCAGTTGAGAGTTCAAGCCTTATTCAAAAGTACATTGGGACAGACAATGATAAGCTCAAGCTCAATAGACTGGGTGGCACTGAGTGGAAAAAAACCAAGCAACGTGCTCAAAGATCAATTGAGGAAATGACAGATGAGCTCATCGAATTATATGCAGAACGAAAGGCAAGACGCGGTTATGCCTTTTCGAGAGATAATGACTGGCAAAGAGAATTTGAGCATATGTTCCCCTACCAGGAAACCAATGATCAACTTAAGTGTATTGAAGAGATTAAAAGGGATATGGAAGCCCAGCTCCCAATGGAAAGACTCTTGTGTGGCGATGTGGGCTACGGCAAGACTGAGGTTGCCTTAAGGGCTGCATTTAAAGCGGTGCTTGATTCGAAGCAAGTTGCCATACTTGTACCAACGACAATTTTAGCCCAACAACATTATAACAATACTGTTGAGCGATTTTCAAAATACCCCGCAAAGATTGAAATGCTGTCTAGGTTTAGAACCAAGGCAGAACAGGATAAGATCATTGAGAACATCAGGACTGGTGTGGTGGATGTGATTATTGGTACCCATCGAATATTGTCAAATGACATTCAGTATAAAGATTTGGGCCTCCTTATCATCGACGAGGAACAAAGATTTGGCGTTAAACATAAAGAAAAAATCAAGATGATGAAAGAGAATATTGATGTGTTGACGCTTTCTGCAACACCGATTCCGAGAACACTTCATATGTCTATGATTGGCATCAGAGACATGAGTGTTATAGAAGATCCACCCGAAGATCGGTATCCGATTCAAACCTATGTGGTGGAATTTGATGAGTTCTTGGTTAGGGAAGCCATCATTAGAGAGCTAGAGCGTGGGGGCCAAGTCTTTTTTGTCCACAATCGCGTTGCTGATATTGATCAGGTTGCACATAAGTTAAGTCAATTGGTGCCAGACGCTAAGGTCGATTTTGCACATGGTCAAATGAACGAGCACAAGCTCGAAAAAATCATGTTGAGCTTTATGAATAATGAGTTTAATGTGTTGGTCTGCACGACCATTATAGAGACGGGTCTTGATATTTCAAACGTCAATACCATCATCATTAACGATGGAGACCGCTTTGGTTTGTCACAGCTTTATCAGCTCAGAGGACGTGTGGGCAGGAGCAATCGGTTGGCTTATTGTTATATCTTCTATCAAACGAACAAGGTCCTCAATGAGATCGCTGAGAAGAGGCTAAGGGCAATCAAGGAATTCACCGAGCTTGGTGCTGGTTTTAAGATTGCCATGAGAGATCTTGAAATCAGGGGCGCTGGTAATGTACTTGGTACCCAGCAACACGGCCATATGGAGGCTATTGGATACGATCTCTTCTGCAAATTGCTTGAAGAAAGCATTATGCGTAAAAAAGGTGAAATTGTCACTGAAGTTCCTCAGGCTAAGATGGATATTGCGATTAATGCCTATATACCAGATGAATATATTAAAAACCACCAGATGAAAATTGAGATTTATAAGAAAATTGCTTCTATCGAAAGTCGAGAGCAATTTGATAATGTGTATGAGGAAATTGAAGACCGTTTTGGTACGGTTCCGTCTTCTGTGAACAATCTGATGAAAATTGCCTTTGTAAAATCCATGGTTGAAAAAATGTGGATTGAAGAGGTCTCAGAGGATGGTACACACTTTATCATGAAGTTTATCTCAGATGCCAAAATCAATCCACTCTTCATTGGACAAATTGTGGAAGTAGAACCTAAAAATTTACAATTTTATGCTGGAAATCCTATGGTTATGAAGCTCAAAATTACAAACAGATTAAGAAAAAAAGAAGAACAATTAACAATGCTTGAAAATTTCATAGAAAAAATATATAGTTTTTATTGTGAGTATAGTAATATAGAATAGTGATATTCATTTTTCGCAATAAAATCAAGGAGAGGGTATGATGACAAATTTAAAAAAGATGCTAGCAGTGATGTTAGTGTTAATGATGCTAGTAATGACAGGATGTTCAACAGCAGCTGCACCTGCAGAGGAAAGCACACCTAAGGTTGATACTACTAATGCTATTGCAGTCGTTAACAATCAAGTTATTGAATTAGATACATTTAACAAATTCTACAGCATGTATGAATCCACTTACAAAAAAAATTACGGTGATGATGTATTAGAGAGAGATGTAAATGGCGTTAAGTTTGGTGAAGCTTTAAAACAAGACATCGTAGACATGTTAGTATCAGAGCAATTAATGCGTGACTATGTTATGGGTACAGGTTATGCAGTGGATGCAACAGTACTTGATGAAAAATTTGGCGAATTGAAAGAGCAAGTATCGGCAAACGAAGAAGTAAAAAAAATGTATGACGAGTTAGGCGTAGATGACGCTTTTTTAAAGAAACAAGTTGAAAGCAGCTTATTGGTAAATGAGTTCGATCGTTTGATCAATTCAAGCATTGACGAAGATGAAGCTAAGTTAAATGAATTATATGCTTCAACACCAATTCAAGTGAGTGCAAGTCATATTCTCGTAAATGATGATCTTACAGCTAATCTTGTAAAAGAGAAATTAAATGCGGGTGAAGATTTTGCCGAACTGGCTAAAGAGTACTCACAAGATCCAGGCTCAGCTTCAAACGGTGGTAGCTTAGGTTATTTTGCAAGAGGCGTTATGGTAAAAGAGTTTGAAGATGTGGCATTTAGTCTTGCAGTGGGTGAGGTTAGCGGGCCAATTCAATCTCAATTCGGCTACCATATTATTAAAGTGGATGACATTCAAACCATTAATGATATGATCGCAGCTGGAGAAGATGAAGAGGTTGTCAATCTTCATAAAGAAGAATTAAAAAAGACGCTTTCTTATGAGTATTTCACTCAAAAAATGGATGAATTAAAATCTGCTGCTACAATCGAAACTTTTTTAGATAAAGTAACAGAAGAAAAAGCAAACTAAGACAATTGGGTCAGATGATAAATCGTCTGACCCTTTTTTATAAAATAGAATTTTGAGATACGCCTTGATGGCAATGGTGGGTAAAATTACATAATTCATGCTGACGCATTAGGCGTGAAGGTTTAAATATAGAGAAGGTAGGACATTATGAATAAAATTACAATTGTGGGCATGGGACCAGGTGGAAAAGAATACCTGACGATTCAGGCAATAGAAGCTTTAACCTCATCGGCAGTGGTTTATCTAAGAACAGACAAACACCCTGTGGTAGAGTATTTGGTTGAGAAAGGCATGCATTATGTCAGCTTTGACTCGGTTTATGAAGCTGCGGAAACCTTTGATGAGACGTATCAGGTGATTGCAGATCGCGTGATAGAACTCGCAAAGGAGGATGATGTGATCTATGCCGTGCCTGGTAACCCCTTCGTGGCAGAGAAAACTGTGGAATTGATTTTACAAATGCATCCTGAGACCAATATTAAGATTGTTCACGGGGTAAGCTTTATCGATGCCATTATAACGGCACTGAAATACGATCCGGTAAAAGGGCTAGAAATTGTAGATGGTCTTAAAATTGAAGATGAAGCATTAAATCCAAAGAAAGACAGGTTGATCATACAAGTTTACAATCAAATTGTGGCTTCCTCTGTAAAACTCCAATTGATGACAAGATATGGCGACGATCATGAGGTGGTTATCGTGAATGCTGCTGGTATTGAATCACTTGAGCGAATAGAAAGTGTCCCCTTATATGAACTTGATCGAAATCCCGATCGCTTTAATCATCTAACAAGTCTCTTTGTTCCTGCATCTTTAGAGGCGGGTTACTCCTTTGACGACTTACAGAAGATTATGGTAAAACTGCGCTCTGAAAATGGCTGCCCTTGGGATAGAGAACAGACGCATCATTCGCTCACAAGATATCTTGTGGAAGAAGCTTATGAGGTTCTTGATGCTGTAAATTCTGAAGATGATGAGGCCCTTATCGATGAACTTGGCGATGTCCTACTTCAAGTGGTATTTCATGCAACCATTGCCAACGAAGAAGGTTATTTTAACATGGAGGATATCACAGACGGCATATGTCAAAAAATGATTAGAAGACATCCTCATGTTTTTGGAAACGTTGATGTATCGGGATCCGATGAGGTTCTGATTAATTGGCAGGCTATAAAAGCCAAAGAAAAGCAAACTGAAAAAATTCATGAAGCAATGCATGCGGTCTCCACAAGTACACCTGCGCTCATTAGAAGCCAAAAAGTTCAGAAAATTGCAGCCAATGTTGGCTTTGACTGGCAAAATGTGATTGATGCCATTAAAAAAATTGATGAAGAACTGGATGAGTTTAAAGTGGAAATTGAGGCAGGAGATTTTGTTAAACTTGAAGAAGAGATGGGTGATCTTTTGATGATCATATCAAATGTTGCACGACACCTAAAAATCGATGCAGAGATTGCACTTGCTAAGGCGACTGATAAATTCATAAGAAGATTCAAGTTCGTAGAGGAAAAATTGGCTGAAAATAACGAGGTTCCAAATAGTGATTTGCTTGATAAAATGGATAATTTATGGGGTCAAGCGAAATTATGGGAGAAATAATAAAAAAATATTCAAAAACTCTTGTAAAACTTGAAATTTCAACGTATACTATTTATAGTTAAAACAACTTTATAATTTAAGAGGAGGTTTTATTGTGAATAAAGCTGAATTAGTAGCTAGCATGGCTGAAAAATCAGGATTAACTAAAAAAGATGCAGAATTAGCTTTAAATGCATTTATGAAAAGTGTTGAAGAAGAACTTGCAAGAAACGGTAAAGTTCAATTAGTAGGATTTGGTACTTTCGACGTTAGAGAAAGAAAAGAAAGAACTGGTAGAAATCCTAGAGATCCTAAACAAACTATCGAAATTCCAGCATCAAAAGCTCCTGTTTTCAAAGCTGGTAAAGCATTAAAAGAAATGGTAAATGCGTAATATAGCATAGAAAAGGCAGCTTAGCTGCTTTTTCTTTATTTTCAGACAAGGGTTATGTTTACCAATTGGATACACAAGCCCCATTAATCAGATAAGACAAGAACTTTTGGAGACAATTCTGTCAGAGGAGGCACTCCGTGAGAATAGACAAATACTTAAAAAATGCGAGACTGATCAAAAGACGTACCGTCGCAAAAGACGCCTGTGACCAAGGGCGTATAAGTGTAAATGGTAAAATTGCCAAACCAGGCACAGAAGTCGCGGTTGGTGATGAAGTCGTTATATCTTTTGGCAATAAGAAAGTGACATTAAAAATAACGGCCCTAGAGGAACACATCAAAAAAGAACTCGCAAAAGAACTTTATGAGATCCTATCAGAAGAAAAAATTGAAAATCTTTAATTTTTAGGAATAGGTGTTTGTGATGACTAAGAAATTTTTAAAGCGAAACAGCTTATTAATTGTAATATTAATAATCTTTGTGGTTTATTTTGTCTATAGTATGTATACGACAGACTTAAAACTCAAAGAATATCAGGCAACTCAAAGTGACTTAAATGAAGAGATCAATGCACTTGAAGATGATATAGAACGCCTTCACGATGACTTAGAATACGCTCAAACCACTGAGGCGATCGAAAAGATAGCCAGAGAAAAACTAAAAATGGTTAAGCCCAATGAAATCATATATATGATAAAAGGACAAACTGAAGAAAACGACAACTAAGTGGGTGAGATGCCGAAAATGGTTGAACAAACGCTTGGTAATTTAAATAATAAACGCGTGAATAATAAGGATTACTTATGAATAATAGATATGCATCCATAGATGTGGGCACAAACTCAATACGTTGCCTTTTAGTGGAGATTGAGAACGGAAAAATTGTAAAAGCTGAAAAAGACCTCGAAATGACACGCATTGGTGAAGGGGTTAACGAAACGAAGCTACTGAAAATGGACCGTATGGCGTCTAGTGTAGAAGCCATTGATCGGTTCGTAAAAGCGGCAGACGCATTTGGTGCGGAAGCTGTTTTTATCATGGCGACGAGTGCTGTTAGAGATGCCCAAAATCGTGACGTCTTTCTTGAGGCAGTACATAAGAAAACAGGTCATAAGATTGAAGTGATCTCTGGCCAGCAAGAGGCTGAGATTGGATTTGAAGGGGTTATGGCAGGCGTTAATCATCCAAGTCATATGAAACTTGTAGTTGATATTGGTGGTGGTTCCACTGAATTTATTATTGGCAACCAAGATGGTATACAGTTTTCAAAGAGCATCAATGTGGGTGCTGTTAGAATGACAAATATGTTTGGTAATGATTTCAAATCGATGCTTGCACACGTTGAGCATGAAATATCAGATGTCGTAGAGCGTATAAAAGCCGAGAAGCGCTTTGACTTGATTGGCATTGGTGGGACTGCAACGACTTTTTTAACCATGGCAAGGAAGATTGATGACTATCGTCGTGAGTTGGTTCATAATCAGGAGATTAGAATCGATGAAATTCAGGCCTTAATGGAGGCCTTAAGGACAAAAAACCTTGAAGAAAAAAGGAAGGTAATTGGACTTGCGCCTAAAAGAGCGGATATTATAGATGCTGGTGGTGTGATTTTAAATTGTATTATGACTTCAATTCATTCAGAGAAAATGATCATAAGTGATTTTGACAATCTAGAAGGTTATTTGTTCCATTGTTTAAAGCAATCAATCTGAGATGAAAAGTAATAAACATGTAGGACAAGATTGGCATGACTAAAAATAGAGAAGATGTTTGAATGCGTTATCATTCGACCATCTTTTTTTTATTCATATGACGTATTTGTTTTCTTCAAGCTCAGAGCAAGAATGTACAACTTGTGAATAGATTGTGTCTTTTCACGATTAAGCATTGTGTTTGACCTTTGATTTGTTATACAATAGAATCACCATATAAAAAAAATTATACGCTTAACAGATAATGAACTTACGGAGGTGTCAAATGATTGATAAAAATGTCATTCATGATGTGTTATTGGCGGCAGTTTCAACTGGCGGCGATTTCGCTGAAATATTTGTTGAAGACCGGTTTAATACAGCGATAGAAATGACAATGGGAAAAGTCGAAAAAGCCTTGTCTGGCAGAGATTTTGGTATTGGCATTAGAATTTTCAAAGGCACTAACAGTGTCTATACCTATACGAGCCATTCTGATAAAGATCACCTGATTAAAGTTGCCAAGAAAGCTGCAGCTGCAATCAATGAAATGCCTTTGAATATGAATTTTGATTTGCACCTTGCATCGCCAGAGATCGTTCACCCGATTTTAATCCAGCCAAGAAATGTTGATAAGGCTGTTAAGGTTGAACTCATGCGCAAGGGTTATGAAGAAGCTTCTAAAGCAAGTGCGTCTATTAAACAGGTCGTTGTGAATTACATGGACTATGAACAAAAAGTCTTGATTGCCAATACAGAAGGCCGCATGGTTGAGGATTTAAGAACGCGAACTCGATATATGATCAATGCGGTTGCTGAAAATGAAAAGGGTCTTCAAACTGGTCGTGCAGGCAAGGGGTCGGGAAAGGGCTTTGAACTTTATGATCAAATTGATGTAGCCGCATTAGGCCGTGAGGCGAGTCGAGTGGCATTAACCATGCTAGATGCCAAACCAGCGCCTAGTGGCAAGTTCCCAGTGATACTAGACAATCGATTTGGAGGCGTAATTTTCCATGAGGCTTGTGGTCATGGTTTAGAAGCGACATCTGTTGCAAAGGGCAACAGTGTATTCGCGGATAAACTTGGTCAAAAAATTGCTTCGGATATCGTGAATGCAGTTGATGACGGCACCGTTTTAAATGAGTGGGGATCAGCAAGCTTTGATGATGAGGGGACGCCAACCCGTAGAAATGTTTTGATTGAGAATGGCGTTCTTAAGGGATTCATGATTGATAAATTAAATGCAAGAAGAATGAATATGGATATAACGGGCTCATCAAGACGCCAATCTTATAAGTTTGCACCTACCTCAAGAATGACAAACACCTATATCTTGAATGGCAATAGTACTTTTGAAGACATGGTATCATCTGTTGAATATGGCCTATATGCCAAAAATCTAGGCGGTGGTTCAGTAAATCCGACCACTGGCGAATTTAATTTTGCAGTTCAGGAGGGTTACCTTGTTGAAAACGGAAAAATAACAAAGCCGGTGAAAGGGGCAACCTTAATCGGAACTGGACTTGAAATTCTCGAGAAAATTGAGATGATCTCAAATAATTTTGAATCAGATGAAGGCATGTGTGGCTCTGTCAGTGGGTCCATTCCAGCTGGACTTGGTCAGCCAGCACTAAAAGTATCTGAAATAACAGTTGGTGGAAGAGAGGAGGCATAATATGGATGCTTTGATAAAACAACTTTTTGAAAAGGGTACTCAAATGGGTTTTGAAGCACAGGAAATCTATATTCAAGATGCCAAAAAGCTCTCCATGTCAGTCTATAAACAAGCGCTTGATAAATACAGCTTGTCAGAAAATGGCGGTATTTCATACAGGGGAATTATAGACGGAAAGATGGGATATTCCTATACCGAAAAATTAGATGATAGTGCCGTAGAGATGTTGGTTGAAGAGGCCTATCAAAATGCTAAAATAATTGAAAATGAAGATCAAGTCATGATTTTTCCCGGTGATAAAGCATATGCGACTCTGTCCCTTTTTAATCCAAAGCTTGAACCAATTCCGGTAAAAGACAAGATCGATTTTCTAATGACCCTTGAAAAGACAATTTTAGAGCAAGATGAGCGAATTCATCAGGTTTCTAGTAGTGCTTACGAGGAATCAGAAGTATATAGAAGAATTGTGAATACCAAAGGTCTTGATATATCAGACCATTCTAATTTTTGCATCGTCTATACGATGTTGTCTGCAAAAGCGAATGGAGACACTAGAACGGGATTTGCTTATCAGGTGGGAAATGACTTTGACAAGTTCTCGATTGAAGAACTTGTTAAGGAATCAACTGAGGAAGCCCTTAGCCTTTTAGGTGCCAAGACTACAAAGTCGAAATCGTGTGAAGTCGTCTTTAAAAATGAGACCTTCGCGCAGTTTCAGAGCGTCTTTAACGGTGTCTTATCTGCGGAGAACGTTCAAAAGAACTTGTCTAAATTTAAAGGCTTGCTAAATGAAAAGGTCGCATCAGACAATTTGACTTTAATTGATGATCCGCACCTCTCAGTTGGTATTGCCTCATCAAGCTTCGATGCTGAGGGTGTTGCCACTCGGAAGAACCTCATGATAGAAAAAGGCGTGTTGAAGACCTATTTCCACAATCTTAAGACGGCTAAAAAAGATGGGGTTGAATCAACTGGAAGTGCAAGCAAGGGCTCCTATAAGGGGACTATTGGTATTTCAGCTTCAAACTTGTATATTCAACCTGACAAATATACCTTTGAAGAAATCATCGGGTCTGTCCAAGACGGTGTATATATTACAGGTCTTCAGGGCTTACATTCAGGTGTTAGTCAAGTATCAGGTGATTTTTCATTACAGTGTCATGGCTACCATATTGTAAATGGCAAGATCGATAAACCGGTTAGCCAAATCACAGTGGCGGGCAACTATTTTGAACTAATAAAACAAATTGATATGATTGGAGACGATTTGAAATTTACAATTATGGGAGATGCATATACGGGGTCTCCAAGCATTAAAATCCAAAAACTCACCATATCAGGAGAATAAGTACCATAGAATGAAAAGCATCCTCTTTCGCAAGTTAAAAACTTATGTTAGAAGATGCTATTCTTTTTCTTTTTTTAATAGTCTGAAAATAGAAAAAATGTTACAATGTAATGGACCTTGTTTAATGGGTGTTATCTTTTTAGA
>NZ_JBVBZF010000115.1:0-10583 GCF_057447755.1 Fusibacter sp.
GATGATGATACATCAACCTCTTCAAACTCTGACACCAGCTCTAACTTCACCAATAACTTTTTACAAAATTATGCAATCAACCAATACTTAAGTTCTTCTAAAATGGACCTCAGTTCATTCTTTGACGTTTCAGAATAAAATACTGGTTGATGACCAATGAAAAAGAGAGGTTTTATCCACTGGGATACTACCTCTCTTTTCTATTTAACGGTCTTCTTTTTTTTAATAATAAAACCATAGCCTCTTATGGTTTCTATTTCAAGGTCTGCATTTGCATCCTTGAGTTTTTTTCTCAGCCTTTTGACAGTGTCATCAGTTGCTCTTGTTTCTATTGGATACTCAATTTGCCATATTTCATTTAAGAGCTCCTCACGACTGATTGCTTTGTTTTCATGCTCGACGAGATATAAAAGAAACCTGTATTCAAGTCTTGTCAGTGGTATTTCGCAGCCAGAGACCTCCACACTGTGAGCGTCACAGTTGATTTGGACATTTCTAATTTCCAATTCGCCCATTGCTTTATCATATGTATTTCCCCACATTGCGCTATTTCCCCTTTTAAAAATAGATTTTCTTTATAATACGCCCTAAATCTAAACTGTCTTTAAAACTTTTCTTAATTAATTCTAAAATTGTAGAAAAAAAACACCGATTTATAGGAAATCGGTGTTTGTCTGTGTCTTTGATTTAGGTAAATAGGATTACTTGTTGTTTACCACTAGAGTACCCGTTGAGCCTTCGATGCCCTCTTTTGCTTTTTCAAGAGAAGTGATCAAGGCCTTTCTACCTGGCTTAGAATTAGCAAACTTAAGTGCTGCTTGAACCTTAGGCAACATACTGCCTGGTGCAAAGTGTCCTTCAGCAATATATTGATCTGCTTCTTCAGGCGATAAAGTTGATAACCATTTTTCTTCTGGTTTACCAAAGTTAATCGCAACCTTTTCAACTGCTGTAAGGATGATCAAATAATCAGCATCTAAGAGCTCTGCAATTTTTTCAGATGCAAAATCCTTATCGATTACAGCTGGAATTCCAATAAGTTTGTTGCCTTCTTTATAAACTGGAATACCGCCACCACCAACAGTGATAACAATGTGTCCCTTTTCAACTAAAGCTTCAACGGTTTCTTTTTCAGCAACATCCACTGGCATTGGAGAAGCAACAACTCTTCTATAGCCTCTGCCTGCGTCTTCAACCATTACATAACCTTTTTCAGCGATCATTTGGTCGGCTTCTTCTTTAGAATAAAAAGCGCCAATTGGTTTTGTTGGGTGAGAGAATGCTGGATCATTCTTATCTACAACGACTTGTGTAATGACAGTTGCAACTGGAATTGCCATGTCTCTATTTAAAAGTTCTTCTCTAATAGCATTTTGAAGGTGATATCCAATGTAGCCTTGGCTCATTGCACCACACTCTGGAAAAGGCATTTCAGGTGTTTTTGCTTCTGATTGAGAAGCAGTTGACATTGCAAGATTGATCATGCCAACTTGTGGTCCGTTACCATGTGCTAAGATAACTTCATGTCCAGCAGCAATAAGATCAACAATTGGTTTAGCAGTATGTTTAACAAGCTGTAATTGCTCTTCTGGATTTTTTCCAAGTGCGTTACCGCCTAGAGCAACAACGATTTTATCCTTCATTTTCATAAAAAAGCCCTCCTATAACTTATATAATTGGTAAGCGCCTCATATCGAGGCGCAATTTAATCATACAAGCAGTTTAATATTAGTACAATGTTAACGGATTACAAATTACCGATTGTTGAAACCATAATTGCTTTGATTGTGTGCATTCTATTTTCTGCTTCATCAAATACAACTGAATGTTTGCTTCTGAACACTTCGTCAGTAACTTCCATTTCATCGATACCATGAGCTTCCTTAACTTGTACACCCACTTCAGTCATTTGGTCATGGAAAGCTGGTAAACAGTGCATAAAGATTACATCGCTGTTTTCAGTTTTCTTGATCATATCCATATTTACTTGGTATGGCTTTAATTGCTTGATTCTCTCAGCGAACATATGCTCTTCACCCATAGAAACCCAAACATCTGTATAAATAACATCTGCGCCTTTAACAGCATCAACAGATTCGCTTAATTCGATTTGACCACCAGTTTCTTTACAAACTTCTTTCATTTCAGCAACTAAATCTTCAGTTGGCCATAACTCTTTTGGCGCAAGTGCAACGAAGTGCATTCCCATTTTAGCAGCACCAATCATTAAAGAATTACCCATATTATTTCTAGCATCACCAGCATAAACAAATTTAACTTTGTTAAGCGGCTTTGCAACATGCTCAGTAATTGTTAAGAAGTCTGCTAGGATTTGAGTTGGGTGATACATGTCAGTTAAACCATTCCAAACTGGTACGCCAGCAAATTTAGCTAAATCTTCAACAGTTTCTTGTTTAAATCCTCTAAATTCAATACCATCATAGAATCTGCCAAGAACTTTAGCAGTATCTTCGATACTTTCTTTTTTGCCCATTTGGCTATTTGTTAAAAATGTTACTTGAGCGCCTTCATCAAATGCAGCAACCTCAAATGCACATCTCGTTCTTGTAGAAGCTTTTTCAAATAATAAAACGATATTTTTGCCTTCTAAAAGATTGCCTCTGATTCCAGCACGTTTCTTAGCTTTTAAGTCTCTAGAAAGGTTTAATAAATATCTAATTTCTTCAGAAGTGAAATCTTTTAAAGTCAATAAATGTCTTCCTTTTAAATTTACAGGCATGAGCTGTTCCTCCTTAAAATGGTTTAATTATATTTTTAAGCATCTAGCTTAAGTTCGGTTTATTACCTACACCATCATTTTACATTAAGTTTTAAGATAATGCATCTAATTATTGAAGTTTCAACTTCTATTTAAACCTCAATATCTGGTGATCAAATAACAAGCCTCTTTTAATTCAGATGATAAACCTTGGAGTAGCTCCAAGGTCAATAGGTTTTTTATAAATTTTACAATTTTTCTCTGTAAAGTGGCATTGACATACATCTTGGACCGCCTCGGCCTCTTGATAACTCCGAAGATGGTATGATGTGCAGTTTGATGCCTTCTTCTTCTAATAATCTATTTGTCACATGGTTTCTTGAGTAGACGATAACTTCACCAGGTGCTATTGCAAGTGTATTTGAGCCGTCATTCCATTGTTCTCTGCCAGCATCTATTCCGCGTTTGCCACCACATCTGATGAGTTTAACTTGATCACCATCAAGATATTTTGTTAAAATGTCTTCTAATTTTTTTGTTTCTTTTTCGATAACATACTCACCTTTGCCATCACCTCTTTGAATTGAATAAACCGTTAGGGGCCCTTCAATTTCAGGATGAATTGTGAACTTATTGTGGTCCACCATTGTAAACACGGTATCAAGGTGCATAAATGCACGCTCTTTTGGAATGTCAAATGCCAAAATGGTCTCAAAAGGCTGACCATCAGCAAACACGCGTTTGGCAATTGTATCAATCGCAGCAGCGTCTGTTCTTTCAGATACACCGATCGCGATGACCTTTTCGCTTAAAACGAGTTCATCGCCACCTTCTATTGAATAAGGTTGGTCACGATCATACCAATAAGGAATCTCTACATTTTTAAACATTGGATGATATTTAAAAATATACTTGGCGAAAATCGTTTCACGTCGTCTTGTTACAGTTCGCATCTTATTAAGCGAAATTCCTGTTCCAATTGTTGCAAATGGATCTCTTGTAAAATAAAGATTAGGCATTGGATCGACCACAAATGGGTAATCCGACTCAATCATATCTGCTAAAGAATAAGATAAACCTACTTTAAATTCTTCGCTTCTTATACCTGCCATCATTTTATCAACAAGAAGTTGATTGTCCTTAAAGCTTTCATAATAAGCTTTAACTTGCTCCATTCTCGTTTTGTTGATAATGCCCGCTTCTTTTACAAACTCTTCTATAAAAATTTCTTTTACCGATGAGTCCTTCATTGTTTCAGACATTAATTTCTCAAGGTATAATACTTCAACGCCATTATTCCTAAAAACATCTGCAAACGCATCATGTTCCTCACGCGCTACTTTTAAGTATGGAATATCGTCGAAAAGCAGTCTCTCCATTAAGTCAGGTGTAAGGTTCTCAATTTCTTCACCAGGTCTGTGTAGTAGTACTTTTTTAAGTTTTCCGATTTCCGAATAGACTTGTAATCCATTTTGATTCATATTAACCCCTCTTTCAGCCACTACCAGAATATGGTATTTTATTCATTTTGTTGACTTCCACAACTAGTATAACACTAGTTTTTTAACTTAATCAACCCCGATTTTTCAATGTTTTTGGGATGTTGTTGTTTTTTTATACAGACCCTGTATATTCATCCAATGAATAAAATTACATTTTTTGTAAGTTCGGGTCGTTATTTTACCCGTTCACTGACTTATACCTTTTTTATGTCCACATACCCCTGATATGCAAATGTATATTAATGAATTAGATTTAATAAAATTGTTTTTAATTTTTTTAAATTTTCTCACAATTCACCAATAGTTAAGCATGTTATATTGCCTAATTTTTTACTTTTTTTATGATTAACCCCATTTTAGACAAAAAAAAATAAGGTTCCCACCCTTATTTTCACGAAACCATTATTTTATCGGCCGTACCCAAAATTGTAACTTCAACAGACTCTGTTAATATGTCTGAGTAGCTAAATGACATTGTTCTCTCCGAATCTCTACCTTCATCAACACGAACGGTAAAAACACTTGGAAAAGCATCTTGTATAATGCCTTCTCTAACTTTTGCTTTGCGTTTTCCCTTATTCGTTCTTAGGATGACCTTTTTACCCAAACAGTCTTGCACATTTCTTTTGATATCATCTAATGTCTGTCTAGTTGCCAACTTTACCACCATCCTTATACTATAGCTAAAATTATTGTAACATCACAAACATAAATTGTCAAATATTATACAACGTCTCGTAATCATTGTCAATACTCATTTTCTTGAATTCTGCACCTTTTTTTTGAATATGTTAACAAATATTTAACAATTCTGAAAATAATCCACCATGCTTTTTATCCCGTCTTTATAGTACTTTTCGCCCATAAACAATGGCGCTGCCTCAATAATAATGGGCTTATCCCTTCTCATTATTAAGTCAAGAACCTCTTTGGTATCAAAAGCCCATCCTTCTGCCTTTTTTTGATTAAGATGGGGCACGATGTGTTTGTATTTTTGATAGACTTCACTTTGGCCATAAACTTGGCTCCCCATGGTTGTCCAGATATGATATGCCTTTGCAACCTTTGAAAATTGACTAAGTACCCTCATAAAATCAAACGACCAAATGATCGACGCAAAATATAAATGACCTGTGTCTACCAATATGCCCAGATTAGAAAAGGGTTCTATCTCGTCAATCCATTGCTGTGGTTCATAAAAGTTAACATTGGATCCAAAATACTCAAGCAGCAAGGTCACATTGTAGGTCTTGGCGATTGTATCCATTCTCTCCAGAACACCCCTTAATCGCTTTAAAAAAACCTGTGAGTCTTCTTTGTTAGTTATGACGCCCGGAAAATGGACTACATAATACTGAATTTGATAACTTGACAGCTTTTCGAAATTTAAGGTCAACATTTCAAAGGCAATTTCACGTTGCTGGTCGTCTGCTTCTAAGAACATAGCATCCAAGTAATCACGTGTGAAGCGCTTAGGCATCTCTATCGGCAGGTGAACAGATATTGGCAATCCAAGTTGATTGGCACGTTCCAAATCAGTATAAATCTTGATCTGATTAGCTTTCAAAGGCTTCTCTCTTCCTAAACAGACTTCTGCACAATCAAGACCGTGGTTTCTTAATGCTTCTATATCAAAATGAGCTGTATTTGTCCCCAGCATATGCCACCTCACACAATTATTTAATGGTTTTTTAATACCTCACCAATGTGTTTTTTGTTAAAATTAAATTAAGAACACAGGGTTAAGACACTATAATTTTATCACAGTAAGGCACTTTTATAAACGTGCCGGTCAAATGACGGAAGGAGCGATTCCACATGATTAAAAAACTTAGTATTGCATTTGTTGTATTGATGGTATGTATTATTTTGGCAGCAATATCGACGATATTTATGCCATCGCTCCATCTTTTGGTCGTCATTATCAACGACGCTGCTGTTGGTTTATTAATCATAGGAATTGCCTTGATCATTACACTTATTATTGACCGTTATCGTGATTATAAAAATGAAAATGATGATTATAAAAAATATTGATGCTTCAATGATATCACAAAGGAGGGTTTTTTATGTTATTGGTTAATACACCTGAAATTCCTGGGAAACAGATTATCCAAACAATTGGGCTAGTTAGGGGAAGCACCATTCGCGCAAAACATATTGGAAAAGACATTGCCTCTGCCTTTCGACATCTGGTCGGCGGCGAAATGAAGGAATATAGTGAAATGCTAAATGAAGCACGACAGATTGCTACAAAATTGATGGTAGATGAAGCCCTTAGCCAAGGTGCAAATGCCATTGTCAATATTCGTTATACCACATCAAGCGTTATCCAAGGTGCAGCAGAAATTTTAGCTTACGGAACTGCTGTGATTATTGAAGAATAATCTTGAAGGCCACCTTATTTGATAAAATCATCATTAAAAAAAGAAAGTTGCATGGTTGGCTCTAAATTTTCCACAGTGAAGTTTAGAGCTTTTTTATGGGCAAAATCTTTGAGAAAGGCTTTAATCTTCAATGAAGTCAACCAATTTTCAAGTTCTTCTGTCTCAATGATTAAGGGCATTCTATCATGAACATGCTCAATGGACGCATGTGCCTTTGTTGTGATGATACTCACGGTTTTAGAGCTTGAATCATAAAGACCAGCCATATTTAGAAGACCGGTGTCCGAAGTAATTTTACATTTCTGCTTTTGCACCTTTTCCCATTCATAGTAACCCGTAGCTGGGACAATACAGGGTTGCAATCGACTATACAAATCACCACTCAAGATGGTTTCAATTCTTGAATTTATCAAATTTCGCTTTGGCATGATCTTTAGGCCCCAAACGAACGCCTGTATCGCTCTCCCATGATCCTTATGAACAACAGTCAAAATAGATTGACTCGGAAAAATTTCAATTTTCTTTTCATAAACATCTCTAAAGTCTTCAAAAATCTTATACCTTTCAATTAACGCCTCATAATCTGCATCTAATAAATATCTACCACACATCCTAAATCACCTCTTCCTACTATTATAACGGTTTTGCCTATAGGTCGCTATTTTTTCTGCTTGATAAATCCTTTATACCCCAATTACAATAGTTTACTTTTCAGTAAAAAAGGATATAATTAATTTAAGTTGTTTGCTATTACCTTCGGAGGTGAATTATGAAAAAATTAATATCAATATTAATGGTTATCTTCTTGCTCAGTACGCTGGTTATCGGTTGTGCAAAACAAGAACAACCTGAAACAACTGAAGTTACCGCAAGCCAACCAGCACCGGCAGAAGAAACAGCCCCTGCGACTACTGAACCTGCTGCAACAGGCAAATATGCTGACGGCATTTACTTTGCTCAGGAAGATCAGTTTAACCCTGAAACCGGTTGGAAGTCAACTGTCACACTTACTGTGGAAAATGGTATGATTTCAAAAGTTGATTGGAATGCGGCAAATGTCAATGCTGGTAAAGACAAGAAAACCGCTTCAATGGATGGCGATTACGATATGAAGGTTGCTGGTGCTCAAGCTGATTGGCATGTACAAGCAGAATCCGTTGAAAACTTCTTAGTTGAAAAACAAGATGTTGCAACAATCAATCTTTCCGATGCTGAAGGCCATACAGATGCAATTGCCGGCGTTTCAATCCATGTTGGTGATTTTACAGGCCTTGTTGAAAAAGCGTTAAGCAAGGGACCTGTTGGTAAAGGTCCATACAAAGACGGTTCATATTTTGCTGAACTCAAGGATTTTGCTTCATCTGGATGGAAAGACAATGTTTCGCTTACTGTAATCAACGGAAACATTGTTGCAGTCAACTGGAATGGTACCAACAAAAATGGTGGTAAAGATAAAAAAACAGCCTCTATGGATGGCGACTACGGCATGGTGAAAAACGGTGGCGCATCGTCTGAGTGGCATGAGCAAGCTGCAAAGGTAGAAGCCTTTTTACTTGATCATCAATCTGTAGACCAAATCACTCTAACATCAAATGCACACACTGATGCCGTGGCTGGCGTTACGATCGCAGTTGGCGATTTCGTTACACTTTGCCAAGAAGCACTTTCAAAATAAAGCATAAGGGATGAATCAAGCAAACAACAAAAACCAAGTTTAAAAAACTTGGTTTTTTTACATACATCATTCGTCCTTGGACAAGATTCTTATACTTGCCAGGAGCCATCAAAAGCGCTAAAACAAGATTTAGACCTTAAAAGATTTTATATAACATGATTTGAGCATCATGCTGTGATGAAGTTTATTTTTCATCCTTTAGCATTTCAATCTCATAAATGTGATCCAGAAATAAATCTGTAAGCTTGGGATCAAACTGTTTCCCCTTAAACTTTAATATTTCCTCAAGGACCGCTTCTCTTGCCATAGCCTTCCGATAAGGTCTATCGTTTGTCATGGCATCATATGCGTCGGCCAAGGAAAGAATCCTACATTCAATGGGGATTTTTTCACCTGAAAGCCCCAGAGGATATCCACCACCATTCCAATGTTCATGGTGCATTAGTATTAAATTAGCAATGTGTGCAAGTTCTGTTGAGGCACTTGCAATCCTCTGTCCAATCTCACAATGTGTTTTCATAATGGTCATTTCTTCTTCTGTCAATGGCCCCGGCTTCATTAAAATATGATCCGGAATACCAATCTTGCCAAAATCATGAAATTTAGCCAGCAATCTTATGCTACCAAGCTGCTGCTGGGGCAACTCGAGCTTCTGACCGATAAAAAGTGCAATAAACTCAAGGCGTTCAGCATGACCCTCTGTGATGTAATCTCTTGCTTCAAGCGCGCTCATCATAGTTGTAACAATCTCATTTCGCACACTGCCACTTTTGAGCAATTTCTTGCGATACATCATCTGGTCTGCTTTTGCGAAGAGAAGATGTGAAGCGTTTATTTTATCAGAGTTCATGGCATATCCTATGCTCACACTGATTTTTATTTTTTTGTCCAGAGCATAAAAATGCTCAAATTTCTGATCCAAATCATGGGTCAATCGATCAAGTATCTTTTCACTGATGTTTTCTAGTATAACACCAAAATCATCGCCACCAAGTCTTCCAATAATACCACGATCCCTAAAGTGACTTTTTATAACCTCAGCGATTTCTCTAATCATTTGATCTCCAGCCAAATGACCAAAGGCATCATTGATAAGCTTTAGGCCATCAATATCAAAAAGAATAAGGCCCACATTGGTTTTGTGTTCAGCAAATAGCCCCATTAATTTCTCTTCAAAATAAGAGCGATTGTATAAATCCGTCAAATAGTCTCTTGTTGCCATATATTCAAGCTTTTCAAAAAAATCCTTTGACTCAGTGATGTCTCTAATAATCAACAAAACTTCACCCTTGCCAGTTGGTACAATCCTAAGTTCGAACCACCGATCCTTAATTTCCATCTCGAAAGCACGACTCTCCATCAAGTTGAGGACTTCATCAATTGCACTGGTAATGCGATCAGTCCATTCTGATTCAAAAATAGCTTCTAGAACCATTTTTTTCATAGGCTCATGGCCCATGCCATCAGGCAATATCACCTCACCATAGTATTCAAAATAGTTTCCCTCATGATCGCGCAAGATAAGAAGGTCCGGAATGGCTTTTAACAAGGCATCATTTCGTCCATTGATCTTTTCAAGCTCTTTAATTTTAGACATCAGCTCTGGATAGTAATTTTTTCGATTTGAACTCTCACCAAGGCCAATGATTTTTCGCCTCAAACTTTCATTGTTATTATGAATCATATTTTAATACCCTTTCCAAGACTTTAATGACATCTTCATTTGTCATTGCCACAGGATTTGTTACCATGCATGGGTCCATCAAAGCAAACTCAGATAACTTGTAAATTTCATCTGTTTTAACCTCTAAATCAATGGTTCCCTTAATGCCAAGTGTCAATCGCATTTCTTGAATTGCCTTAATTAATTTTTCTTTAGTTGGTGACTCAATGCCAAAAGCTTCTGCAATTTTTAAATATCGATCCTCTGCATACCCAAAGTTATGATCAATCACGTGCTCTAGCAAGATACTATTGCATTCACCGTGTGGCAAATCAAATAAGCCTCCTAAACTGTGGGCCATGGCATGAACTGCACCCAGACTTGCGTTAGAGAAAGCAATGCCTGCATGTAAACTGG
Organism: Fusibacter sp.; assembly: GCF_057447755.1. NCBI lineage: Bacteria > Bacillati > Bacillota > Clostridia > Eubacteriales > Fusibacteraceae > Fusibacter > Fusibacter sp. Next base: position 10,364 of record NZ_JBVBZF010000115.1, read on the forward strand.
CCAACATCATTTCATTGAGTGCTTCTTCATTTTTACGGTTTTCATAGAGCTCGATTAAAGAACTTCTAATTAGCCTTATCGCTTCAAGTGCATGAAGATCTGTAAATGGTGATGAAGCATTTGAGACGTAAGCTTCAATAGCATGTGTCAGAGCATCCATACCCGTGCAAGCTGTTAAATAGCCATCCATCGTCGTCAATAAAAATGGATCTATCAAGGC
>NZ_JBVBZF010000116.1:0-10536 GCF_057447755.1 Fusibacter sp.
CCGTCTCATAATTTGCAATTGCAGACTGAGCAATACCAATATTCTCAGCAAGTGATTTTTGGCTCAATTTATTTTCTTTTCTCAATTTTTTTAATTGTTCACTAAATTTATCCATTTGAATTTCTCCTTGATTAATCTATACCCCTGGATGTGATATTTAATCACAATAATCACGTAACGTGTTAATTTAGTTTGTTTCGTGATATTCAGACCCATAAAAAACTGCAGCTTATGACGATTTGTCAATTGCTACAGTTGGAGTAAAGAAAGTTCATTTTAAGTGCTTAACAGCTTTTAGCCTTTACAGGGTCTCATCAAGCATCCTATTCACAATTTGATGGATATCCTTTCTAAACCAAGGCTTTGAAATAAAGAAATCAATATTCTGTTGATTAAAATTATGTATCAATAAGTCACTATCTTCATAGGCAGACATCAATACTCTTATAATATAGGGTTTCTTTTTTTTACAAAATCGAACAATATCTTCACCAGAGATAGAAGGCATTCGCTGATCACAAATTATCATGGAAAAATCGTTTTGGTCAATAAGATCCATGGCATACATGGGATTAATGGTGGTAACCACGTCAACGGGAAGCTTTAGCCAGTCGATTTCTCTTTTTAATGCATCCAATACCTGTTGCTCATCATCCACAAGCAAAATTCTTTTATTCATAATGTCACCTTCCACTTTTCAAATCTTAATAGGATTACGATATGGTTTTTACCCTTCTAGAGCTCATAATAACACCTAGGCGATATAAATCTAACAATTTTCTCTGACAAGCTGTAATATCTAGCCTCCACGATCAAACAGACAATCATAAAAAAAACGCCAACCACTAAAAGTGTCAGCGTTTTACTCTAAAACCACAACTCATTTTTGGTAATAAATCGGACAGGATGATAAGATAATTTTGATTTTCTGAGGCCTTCAATGCCTAAATCCTGTTCGCGATTAATCCAGTCCACTTGATCAAGTTGTTCATATAAGAAATGACCAATCGCTGTAAAAATTGATTCAAATTGAGTATCGCCCTTTTCGATGTGAACCAGTAAAGTATCATTATTTATAATTTCACCCATAATAAAACCTGCTAGCTGATCATCTACGAATAGGAGTCCAATCTTGAGATCGAACAAGGCTTTATGCTTAAGAATATCTATAATGCCATTATATTCAAAACTCAAATTTGGATCCGTCTCTTGATCTGTTTTTACCTCTAACCATTTCATTAGCAAATCATCTACAATTGTAAAATCAGTGTCCTCATACCACTTAAACTGCCAATTTTCATAAGTCTTAAGAAATTTATTTATGTGATTTTTTTTCTTATGGTATTTCTTACCCCTTAAGTTCTTTAAAGATTCGAAGTCATAAATATAATCTTGCTCGTCTTCAGAATACTTCAACTCAAATTTTTCATCATAGGCTTTCATAAGTGACACAAAATCATTATCTGCTTTTTTAATAATTAAGGGCTTCCCCTCTTTTTCACAAATTGACTTGATTTCACTAAAGGCTGCATAAACCTTTTCGGGACGACTATAATCGCCTATGGGCTGTGAAAAATAAAGATGATCACCCTTGATATTTACGATAAATAAAAAATCCTTGACGATGATGTAGTGAAAATTATACTTATCTCGCCACATCATCAAATTTGTAAAATTGATATCAGAAATCTCGGATTTAAAACGATCAAAGTAGGGTTTTGCATGTATGACTTGTGTATAATCTAGTTTAATTAATTTCATTTGGCTACCTCATCTTAACTTTCTACTAATCAAAGTACAGGGTCTCAAGACGGTTAAGTTTCTGTTCAATATCATCGAAGGACATTAATCTTTCAAATCGATATGTTTCCTTGCCATCAACAAATACGATAATGGTCGGATAAACCAGAACCAAGTATTCACCAATCATGCTTTGATCCATAGACGGGTCAGCACTGATAAAATCTATTCTTGGATACTTCTTCTCAAGTTCTTCTATGTCTGGATAAATTGAAAGGCATACATTACAGCCTAAATCGCTTAAAAGCATAAAAACAATATCATTGTTATCAATTTCCTGCTTTAAAGCCTCTCTATTTGAAAATTGTCTCATATTTCACTCCTAATAGGCTTAAAAAAATTATTGAGTTTCAACTTCGAGCCATCTCTTGGCACCTAAGTTAATTGCCATAGCACCTAGCGGTGCTGTTACAACAATGGATAGAACAGCTATTGCCAATATCACTTCCCCAGATGCAACACCCAGCATTAATGGTACGCCACCAATTGCCGCTTGAACAGTGGCTTTAGGAATATAGGCAAGAACACAAAATAAACGTTCTTTGAAATCTAAATCCGTATTAAATGTGGATAAGAGTACACCTATACTTCTGCCCATGAGGCCAACGGCTATTAACAATAAGCCCTTAAAACCTGCATGAAGTGCAACCGTTACATTCACTTGAGCACCAACAAGCACAAACAGTAGAATTTCAGCAAAGATCCATACTTTTCCAAACTTAACGGCAAGTCTCTTTGCCACGACAGGTCTTTTTTCAAGTAATATAAAACCGATGGTCATGACACCAAGCAAACCTGCAATTTCGATTTTGCTCTTAAGTGCATTTTCAAGCGCTGTCAGCAAAATGGCAACGCCAAGAAGCATAAGTACCTTTTTAGTGTCTCTTATATGATAACGTTCAAATACCTTGACCATGACAATTCCCAAAATAAGTCCCGATAATATCCCCAGTATAATTGACAAGGGAATTGAAAAGAGTTCAATCCCTACATTGACATGTTGACCACTATAAAGGCCTAAGAATGCTGAAAATATTGTAATAGCAACCACATCATCAATTGAGGCACTTGCTAAAATAAGTGTTGGAATTGCTTTCTTAGTCCCTATTCGCTTCTCTTGAAAATATATCATCTGCGGAACCACAACTGCTGGTGAAACAGCCGCTATTATAAAGCCGAGAATCCCCCCCTCAATCCATGTAAAACCAAGTAATAAATGTGCCATTCCCATAATGGTAATACCTTCTATTAGACCTGGAATAAAACTCATCTTTAGGGCTGTTTTCCCAACTTGGTTGAGTTGCTCCTTACTAATGCCAAGACCGGCGCGTAATAAAATAATAATAAGTGCAATTTTTCTAAAGTCCGCCGAAACAAGGAGGAGGTTGTCATCTAACAAATCAAAACCGTATGGTCCTATCAATACTCCTAAAAGAAGCATTCCAAGCAGTCCTGGGAGTTTCATTTTTGTAAAAAGTGCATTGAACAAAAGTCCGAGCAATGTAACAATTCCTAAACTTGTAACCATCAAAAAACTCCTTTAAATTTACTATAAAAAGAGAGTGCATAACACTCTCTCAATGTTTATACACTCATTATAACATTAAAGCTTCAATTTCATCTACGGTTTTAGGAATCATTTGAGATAGATTTACAGGTCCCTCTTCAGTGATTAAAATATCATCCTCGATTCTAATACCAATGTGCTCTTCAGCAATATAAAGTCCAGGTTCGACCGTAAGTACCATACCTGGCTTAAGAACAACATCTCTATCCCCTAAGTCGTGAACATCAAGTCCAAGGTAATGACTCACACCATGATAATAATATTTAGACAGTTCCTCATCAGACGTGATTAAACCAATTGCCTTTAATTCTTTTGAAAGTGTCTCTTTACACACAATATTGAGGCTTTCAAATTTCGCACCAACCTGCATAGCTTCTATTGTCGCTTGCTGAGCCTTTAACACAATATTGTAAATGGTCTTTTGGCGTTCTGAGAACTTTCCTGAAACAGGATATGTTCTGGTGATGTCAGCTGCATATTGCTGATACTGTGCACCAAGATCAAGGAGTACCAAATCGCCATCCGAAACAGCTTTATTATTTTCTACATAATGAAGGATTACAGCATCTCCTCCAGAAGCCGCTATCGTTGGGAAAGAATTTCCATCTGCACCGGCCATACGTATTGCATAGGCAAATGTTGCTTCAAGCTGATACTCCATAACGTCAGGTTTTAGCATATTTAAAATATTTTTTAGGCCCAGATCAGTGATTTCGACCGCTCTTTTTATGCGTTCAATTTCAGCATCTTCTTTTATCACACGCATGTCACTTACAATTGGATGTAGGGTTTCTAGCTTTATGAAGGGATATCTCTTTTGAAGTTCCTTTGAAAACTTCAAGGCCTTGCTATCCTCTTCATCCCAGGAAAGTTTTTCAAGGTCGAGGTAGGTGCACTTAATCAAATCGCTGTAAATCAATCGATTTAAGGTGGTCTCAAACTCCTCTAAATATTTAACGGATTCGATCCCCGAAATGGCTGTAGCCGTCTCCTTTGTCATTTTACGCCCCATCCATTTTTCAATGTCATAATCCGGTTTTTCTATGAACAAATGCGTTTCAAAAGCATTTTCTGTTTTGTGCATTAAAACGATGAAATTTTCATTCGTAATTCCAGTGAAATAATAAAAATTTTTATTGGGTAAAAAAGAATAGTGTGCATCCGCAGTGCTCTTTGGTGCGCTTCCTGAAAATAATATTACAGCATCACCTGTGGTTAATCTTTGACTCAAATTTTTTCTAAAATTAGTGTGCATTTTGTGCCTCCTCAAATCTAGATTAATCAATTTCGCCATCTTGCAATGTCTCAAATCAATTTTCACTGATGCTGTTTGAGGTTAAACATTCCTCTTCACAGCTTTTGGCTCAATTTTTTTGTATACTCAAAAAAAAATAACCCTTCCATACTTTTATTATAAAAGAGTTAAATTTAGAACACAAATATTATTTCGAGTATCTACATTTTATTTTTTTAATTTATAGCCAACACCCCATACCGTTTGAATGTATTCAGGGTTACTCGGATCAAATTCAATTTTTTCTCTTAGCTTTCTGACGTGCACTGTTAAAGTAGATGTGTCCAGTTCTGCCTCATACCCCCATACTTTTGCAAATATTTCATCCTTAGAAAAAACTTTATTAGGGGCTGATGACAATAATACTAATAAATCATATTCCTTTACAGTGAGTTCTACAGTTTCTCCATTGATAAAAACCTGTCTTGTTTCAAAATCTATTGTTAGGCCCTTTAACTCAAAGGTCCTATGGGGTTGATTGCCATTACCTGACTTCAACATTTCGTAGCGTTTTAAATGGGCTTTTACCCTTGCAACCAACTCATGTGGGCTAAAAGGCTTAGTAAGATAATCATCAATCCCCAAACTTAGGCCCCTGAGCTTATCGACTTCAGTGTTCTTAGCCGAAACAATCATAATCGGGATATCCTTGAAGCTTCTTATTGACTCTGCAATTTTAAAGCCGTCAATTCCAGGCAGCATTATGTCCAAAACGACCATGTCAAAATTTTCTTTGAGGGCTAACTCTTTACCTCTAATACCATTCTTTTCAACGGTTACCTGAAATCCCGAAATTTCAAGATAGGCTCTTTCAACTTCACCAATCTCAACATCATCTTCAATCAATAATATTCTTTTCATGAGTCTCTCCAATCCTTGCTAAAACAATTTTAATACCAAAACCGCCCTTTTCATCATTATATGCCGATATTTGTCCATTATGCCTGTCTATGATCGATTTGCAAATGGCAAGCCCAAGTCCTGAACCTGCAATTTGCTGATTTCTCGCAGGATCAATACGATAATACTGCATAAAGACCTTGTCGAGTTCCTCATTGGGAATACCATTGCCATTATCAACCATGTCAATTTCTATGACATCTTCCAATACTTTTAACTTAATATAAAAAACAATAGGGTCTACATTTGCATATTTCAAGGTGTTGGTTAAGACATTTGATGATACGCGTTTTAATTTTATAGGATCAATCAATGCCAAAGCACGCGTTTCATTACTGAACTCATATTCAAACTGTATTGCTGAATAATAAGGGTCATATTGCCACTCGTTGACAATGTCATCGAAGAAATACTTAAGATCCACTACATTAAAATCAAAATTCATGGTTTGTGTTTCAAGTTCATTAAAAAGCTGCAGTTCATTCATCATCTTATCAATTTCAGTTAATTTGGTCTGAATGCTCTTATAATAATGGTTGATCTGATCAGGATCCTTAACAACGCCATCTGACAACGCCTCCACCTGAACCTTTATAGAGGTCAAAGGCGTTTTTATATCGTGTGTCATATTAGAGATGAATTCTGTCTTTCCAGTTTCTATGAAATTTCTGTAGGTTTTAGCTTCAGCAAGCTTCTCAATCATCTGATTTAGGTGTACTGTTAGTTGGTTCAAAGGTTCTGTGACGATATCAAGTCTATGCTCAAAGTTCTCATTGCTGACTTCGTGTATAACCGTTACGACCTTATCAAAATTCTTAGTTAGGTTGAGGGTTGCATGAACTAAAAAACTCACCATCATAATAATTAGAATAATAAATAAAACGATAAAATAATTGGCCACAAATTTTCCAATTTCACCAGGAACATTGACGACCTTTGTTAGGAAGAACAAGCTCCCTTCATCACCATCAGAGAAATAAAAGTCCATTTGCCGTTGAACGATATAACCCGTTTTGTCAAAGAGTTCTTCATTCTTGGTATAATAATAACCGCCAAATTCAGGTAAAATCGGTCCATTTATCGACTTGAATTTATTGGCGATCTTAACGCCTTCTTCTGAATTAAAATCGTTGAAAGATTTTACTTCATCACCTTTTCTAATCAGTAGAAACCATTCCACTTTTTTATCAGATTTATCATTGATAATTGGATCATAAGTCGATGATAAGAGAAGCTCTTCTGGATTTTCAATAATCACATTGTTTAAATATCTAAATGCAAACTCCTCTTGATTCCACTTTTTTAGCTGCCATATATGCTCATTTAAATTTTGAGGGTCAGAGAGAAACCCCCAAAAAGCGGGTCCTACAATAACGGCAATATACCCAATCATAACAAAAATAGGCAAAAGTGTCGCAATAAACCATGTTAAAATGACACGATTTCTAAACTTTTTTGAAATTTTCTTCTGAGGAGAAGGGATCATTTTTTACCTCCAAAAGCGTATTTATCAAATACTATGTAAATATAGAGGTGGTTAAGCCACCCCTATACTTTATCTTATTTTATCATGACTTTTGCATCCGCAGTGAGATATTCTTTCCCGCGCACGACAATTTCATCATCTATATCGAGATTTTGTAGAATTTCAACATGTGTTTCATCTTCGATCCCTGCGATTACAGATACTTTTTCCACGGTTTGATCAGATTTAACCCGATATACATAAGCCTTGTCGCCTTCTTTAATCAAGGCATTCTTTGAAATTAAGGCAGTGTTCTGATGGGTATCAACAACAATTTTAACTTCACTGTAAAGACCTGACATTAAAGCATCGTCACCATCAATACTAATTTCAATTGGGTATGCACCTCTTTGACCAACAGTTGAGATCGACAATACCTCACCTGCATATGTCCTATCCAACGTATTAACATAAATAGATGCAGCTTGTCCCTTTTGAATGGCTTTAACATATTTTGAGGTTATTGAAGCATTAACCACATATTGACTCTCAGGGACGATTGTATAACCATTTTGACCTGAGGCAAATATTGATTTCGAGATGCTTTTGCCCACAACAATACCATCGACTGGGCTTTTCTGCACATAATTGTCCTTTTGCTCATTCAAGCTTGAAACAGTGCTATTATAGTTGTTTAGAGCATTGTCATATGCAATTTGCGCATTGTCATAGGCTGTTTTTGCATTATCATAGACCGTTTTGGATGCAGCGCCTGATTCAAATAGCTGTAATTGTTCCTCAAATGATTTTTTTGCCTGGTCTAAACTTAATCTTGATTGGTCTAATCCGTTTTTCAATTGTGTTAAAGTTTGTGATTTATTGATATCAAACGTATCCTGATTGATTTCAAAAAGGATATCGCCCTTTGAGACATGGTCACCTATTTCGAAATAAGTCTCTTTAACTTCACCAGAAACCTTTGCATTTACATTAAAAGTTTCAACAGGATCAACTGAACCGATTGTGAAAATAGTTTCCTCAATACTGCCTAATGCGACTTTTTCCGTAGTGACAGTCGTTGAGATGGCATCATCAAGTGCCAAATCAAGCGACTGGTCTACTTTAGCCTCTGGACCACCTGGTTTGGGAATTGCGATGATAACCACTAAAATAGCGATTATACTGATTATTATAATTGATTTTTTATTCATTTTCATTTGTGCCACCTTTCCACCATTTTAAAGTTCTTTTTTCAATGCTGTAATAAATCATTGGGATAATCAAGAGTGTTAATACCGTTGATGCTACTAACCCGAAAATTAGAGAAAAGCCCAATTGACTAAAAGTAGAATTATAGAGTGCCAGTGGTAAAACACCACCAATCGTTGTCAAAGAGGTTGCAAGTACTGGTTGAAATCTCGTCTTAACAGCCTCTGCAACTGCTTCTCTTAACTCAAAGTCATTATTTCTAAGATAGTTGATATAATCGATTAACACAATCGCATCATTAACGGCGATCCCTACCAGTGCTACAATACCAAACATCGCATAAAAGCCTAGGTTATTTTGTGTCACAATTAGGCCAAATACAACCCCAATCAATGCAAATGGGATGGAAAGCAATATCATAACAGGTTGAATAAAGGAATTAAATTGTAGAACCAATATGATATACACTGCGAGCAATGCAATGCCAAAATTGATTGCCATATTCTTGAGCTGTTCATTGAGATCACTCATTTCACCACCCACAACAGGAGAGATGGTTGAAGGTAATGTAATATCTTTAACCGCTTCTGAGAATTGTCTGTTAACCTCAGAGACATTATAGCCATCCTTTAAATCTGCTTCCACGTACACAACTTTCTTCCCGTTTTCTTTCTTCATGGTTCCCAAGCCAGTCTGTGTTTTAAGGGTTGCCACATCATCAAAGAAAATTTTGTCACCACTCGCATTTAAAAAGAACAGTTTATCAAAGTCTTTTAGGTGACTTATGTGGTCTTCTGCATAATAAATTGAGATATCGTACTCATTATCATTTTCCACATAGGTGCCCACTGTTGACCCTGAAATATGCTTTCTAAGATCTGAAGAAATCTGAGCTACTGAAAGACCATAATAGGCAGCTCTATTGCCGTCTATATTAATGAGTATTTCTTTTTTACCACCATCCGTTGATAGTCTAGGTTCAACAATGCCATCTATTGTTAAAAGTTTTTCATAGTATTGGTCTGCATAGTTAACTATGGTATCGAGATCATCGCCCTTGAGTCCTAAACTTACAGCAGCACCGCTTCCCATTGGGGACATAAAACTCGCTTGATCCAGCTGGAAGGTCGCACCGGAAATAGCCTTGAGTTTTGACCTGATTTGATTTTCAATTTCAGATCCTGATAATACTCTAAGGTCCTTGTCCACAAGTTCCAAAATAATTTTAGCCGTATTAGGACCATCATTTCCTACCTTAGAAGTAAAGGATTCGAGATCATCAATATCATATAGCAGAGCTTCAACTTCATAAACGATATCATTTGTATCTTCAAGTGGCGTCCCTACTGGGGTTTCAATATTAACATTGATTGAACTCGGTTCTTCATATGGGAACAATTCTAACTTTAGAATACCCATAGGAATTGTCATAATTGACCCCACGAAGAGAACCACTGCTAATAGTACGATTAGGGACTTCTTTGTTCTTGAAACAATCGTCGTATAGACAAATTGTTTGTATTTTTCGATAAAACCAGGACTATCACTTTTCTCTGCTAATTTTTGAGAATATATTTTAATCCCATAGACACTTGTAAAGGCAAACGCCAAGAAAATGCTGGCACTGGTCAAATGCCATTGATTTGAAAATGCCACAAGTGAGAGTACAAAAATCACTATCCCAGCAAGAATGTTTCTAAACTTATCAGATTTGTTTTGATGACTTTTTTTCTTTTTATAAGGCGTCAAAAACTTTGCAGACAATGCTGGTGTCACCACTATGGATACAAAGAGGGACGCAGAAATAATGTAAATGACCGTCTTAGGTAAATTCGAGAGGAACTGACCTTGAACCCCTGGCGTCATTGTTACAGGAACAAAGGCTCCAAGTGTTGTTAATGTTGCAGCGAGAATAGCTGGTGCAACTTGATTTGAACCAAATTTGGATGCCCTAATACGGTCAACACCTTCATCTCTGAGACGGTCTATATTCTCCATGACCACAATAGCGTTATCCACTAAAAGACCCAGGGCTATGATGAAGCCCGCTAAAGAAAGTGTATTAAAGGTCACACCTGTAAAAGTCATAATAATGAAACTGATAAAAAGCGATAAGGGAATTACAGTTGCCACAATTAGGGCTTCATTTAAGCCAATGAAGATATAGAGCACAATAACAACACAGATTAGACCACCTAAGGCATTATTGATAACTGTGCTTAAATCTTTTTCAACATCCACACTCATGTCATTTGTGACAATAAATTGGATATCTTCTGGTACCACATGATTTTCCTTAAC
>NZ_JBVBZF010000117.1:0-10456 GCF_057447755.1 Fusibacter sp.
CCCCTTGAATACCCTTTGCCATCCAAGGTCTCATGGTGATTGATTGCCCAATGTGGTACATCAATAAGGTCTTTTGGAAACTTAATTTTGGAAAGCATTTTTTCAGTGGTCACCACATGATTTTCCATAATTTCTCGTTCACCATCCGTTAAAGTGCCCTTTTGTATCATCAAGAACTCATATTCCCTTTGATTTAAAATAGACTCATCGATTTCTTTGAAACGATATTGATAAATCTTGGTAATTTCTGCCTGCATTTTATCGTCCATGAATGTACTGGGTTCATTTGCCTTATAAATTAAAGCTGTGGCCTCTTCTATAAACGCACACTCTCTTTCCCAAAGTTCAGTGGCCTCTTTTCTATCTTCATCTGCCAAGTCACAATTGGCTAAAGTTCTGTAGTACCTCTGGTCAATAAGTGCTTTCACAAGTTTTATTCGATTTTCAACAAATTCCAAGTCTGTGGACAAACGCGTTGGCTTATTCATAACACTTTCTGGTACAGTAACCTTACCAATGTCATGGAGCCATGCAGCCATGACCAACCTTCTGATATGTTCTTCGTCAAAAAAGTAGTCTGCATAAGGGCCTTCCTTATAGTCGTTCACAGCTCTTGCAAAACGTTCTGAGAATATGGCTACATTTCGAGAGTGGTTTGCGTTATAAGGTGTTCTTTCATCAATCGCCGTAACAAGTACAGATACAAACGAATCAAACAAGCCTCTAATCTCGTCTACATACTGCATATTTTCAAGCGCAATCCCCGCCTGTGATGATAGCGTCATTACGATTTCTTCCACATCGTCATCAAAAGGGACAAGTTCTCCGTTTTCTATAGCATTGATGAGTTGTACGACACCGATAACATCGTCATCACGATTGATTAATGGCACAACGAGCATAGATCTTGTGGTATAACCCACAGATTTATCAAATTCCTTTGGCCCAGTAAAGTCAAAGAGCTCTGTGTTATAAACATCAGGGATATTCACAGGCTTTTTATGAATTGCTGTATAAGGTGCAATATGTGATTCCACCATTTCGAGTGGCTTAAAATTTATGGGTTCACCACCGCCGCCAAGGAATATTTTAAGAGATTCGTTTTGCATGATCTTATGATAAAGCTTTTGATCTTCATCGATAATATAAAGGGTGCCGCCATCGGCTTTTGCTATTTTACGGGCTTCATTTAAAATTAACTCCAGTAGCTTATTGTAATCCTTTTCGGCAGTGAGCGCTTTTCCTACCTTCAACAGTTTTTCATAATTTGCCTTTATCATTTGTTCTTTTGAAATCATTTTCATATTAACTCCTATTAGAACTATTAAAAATCAATGTTTCATCTTCTCTTGCTAAAAATATGGTTGGATGTGTGCCTCTTATCATTTTTTCAAGTTCATCGTTTTGTAAATCCTCTCGATAAGGTAAGTAATGTGTAATGTAAGTCCTTTTTACCTTGGCTTCCTCTGAGAGTAAAATACATTCATCAATTGTGCTATGCCCCCAGCCAATCTTATTACTGCCAACGACACCATAGTATTCGTCATTTGTAAGTGCGGCATCCATAATCAAAACATCAACATCTTTTACAAAATCCATGAGTTTCTTGCGTTCATTCTCGTAGGTTGAAAATTCCTTGCTGAGTTCAATATCCGTCAACAAGACTATCGACAACCCATTGTATGTTAATTTATAACCCAAAGCACCACCAGGATGCATTAATAAGATGGTCTCCACTTTGATGTTTTTAATAAAAAACGTTCCAAACTCAGGAATTTCTTCAATTTCGAGTTTATCTTGAACCTTGGACCACATAATTGGACAGAAGGGTGGATTATAGAGTAATCTCAAAACCTCTTTTAAGGAGTAGTACTCAGGCTTCATTCCCCTAATATGAACCTTGTCTCTTTTAGAATAAAGTGTTGAAAAAAAGGGTAGCCCCAATACATGATCCCAATGATAATGAGTGAATAAAATATTTACATCATAATCATTAAGCGGATCTTCCACCTTAGTGATGCCACTGCCGGCATCTAAAAAAATGATTTGATCCTCTATTGTCACTTGGACGCAACTCGTATTACCGCCATATCTTACACTTTGAGTATTGGACAGGTTATACGATCCTCTTACACCAAGAAATTTAACTTTCACTTGCTTTTCTTTCATCGCCTACAATCCCCTCCACTTGATAAATTTGAATTAAAGTTTCCTTACCTTTCACTTTAATACCACCCAGTGGTGTCGCCAAAATTTGATCCTTCACATGGTCATATGTGCTTTCACTGATTAAGATTTGTCCGGCTTTTGCATTGGCCTCTAGCCTTGCGGATGTATTTACAGTATCTCCAATAGCTGTATAATCCATTCTTTTCTTTGAACCTATATTACCGACAACTGCATAACCGGTGTTAACACCAATCCCGAAATCCACAATTTTGCCATATTTCTCAAATAAATCTTCTTTAAGCTTTTGTGCCCCCATTTTCATATCCCAAGCCGTTTTAACAGCTTGTAGGGCATGGTCTTCTAGCTCTAGTGGGGCATTATAAATTGCCATGGTAGCATCACCAATAAACTTGTCTAAGGTACCATTGTTCTTGAAAATGGACTGTTCACAGAGCTCCAAATAATTGTTGAGAATTTCAACGATTTGCTCTGGTTCTGCTTTTTCTGATAAGGGTGTAAACCCACGAATATCTACGAAAAGTACAGAAATATACCTTCTTTCGCCTCCGAGATTAATGTTGTCTGAATCTTCTAGTATCTTGTCAACAACCTGAGGTGCAACATATCTTCCAAATATGTTTCTGATTTTCTTCTTCTCAGAGAGTTGTTCCAAATAATGATATGCCAATGCAGAAACATACATGATGAGCATGGCCATTATTGGATAAAATACTTTGAGTATATAACCCATTTGGTAGACTCGATTACAGAGAACTAGGTAGAGGATCACCACGAAAATGTTCATAAAGAGACCTTTTGATGGTGAAAATTTATTTGATAGAAAATACGCCAGCAATCCCATTAAGACGATCATACCAACGTTAAAGATGCTTGGAATAGGTTTCTTAAAGCTGTCTTCCAAGAGATTTTGGATTATATTTGCGTGAATTTCTATTCCGAACATGGGCTGCTCTTTTTTAACTGGGGTGATATATTCGTCCTGGAGACCATTCGCATATGGTCCTATTAAGACAATTTTATCTTCAAAATAGCTTGCCGGAAAGCCTTCACTGTAGACTAAGAAATAAGGTATACTGTCATAATTTCTGGGCAAACCCTTGTAATCCACATATAAATCATCTGAATAATGATCATACTTTTGAAGCGTTGCTTCAAGTTTTGCCCTTGTTGCTTCGTCTAAATCAGCATTTTGGGTATATTTTTTGAGTAGCTCATAGGCAAAATTCGACTCATATTCATATGATTCACTCTCAAGTATGAAGCGCTTTGCAAACATGTTAATTTTTCGAATAACGCGGTCCGGATCTGCGTATGTATTAATATGACCTTGAACGGACACGCCAAGCAACTCATCGAATTGCTCGATGACAGTATCACTGCCCTGCTTATAGCCATTTATTTTAGGTGTATAGACGATTTGCTTTGCAAGCACCACATTGCCGGCTCTTTCAATTGAAGCTGCCAGTTCGGCATCTGAGTCCTCATTTGAATAAGAGTCGAACATAAGGTCCACACCGATTGCAGCTGGATTTCCCTGAGATATAAAGTCTATCAGTTCTGCATGGATTGATCTGTCAAAAGGCCACTGACCAAGGGCATTAATTGTTGCATCATCTATGGCGATGATTACGATGTTATCGTTTGTTTCTTGTGGTTTCTGATAGAAGGCATCATAAATACCATTCTCGTAGTTATCAAAGAAATGGATGCCATAACTGACTAAAACCAAGGCTATTATACTGGTAATCAAAATTATTTTTCGCTTCATAATGCCTCCAAGTATTTTATTACATTATCGTTATATTCATTATATCATCTATACCCCAATAAAAGATATCTTCCACATAAAAAGAGTTTGCCAATGATTTTATCATTAACAAACTCTTTAGGTTATGGTTTTGAGGCTTAAAGATCATTTTTTATTGAATTGATTGACCAAAATAATTAACAATTCCTCTAGCCAAACTGTCTGCAAGCAGGGATTGGGATTTGGAATCCATTAACCACTCATATTCTACTGGATTACCCACAAAACCTGTTTCGATTAAGACAGATGGTGACCAAGTCCCTCTTGTTACATAAAAATTCTTTACATTTGCCCCTCGGTCCTTACGGCTCAAATCATATAAAACCTGATTCAATAGTGAGTTCGAAAGTGACTTAGCCACCGGATCCTTATAAAACACAGAGAAACCAAAAACCTTGGACAAGTCCTCTGTATCGTTCAAACTATCAGCATGAATTGATAAGAATAGATCAGGTTTAACTTTTAGAGAATACTCAAGTCGAGCTTTTAAAGACATATCAACATCAGATTCTCTTGTCATTTTTACTGTCGCCCCTAGATTCTCAAGCTTTGATTTAAGAACCAAAGCGGTATTAAGGTTAATTGTTTTTTCGGTGAAAGAACTCCCAAGCAAACCTCTAGCACCACTGTCACTTCCACCATGACCTGGATCTAGTAAGATTGTATAATCTTTTAATGGCAATTTTGAATTGCTTGCATTGGACTTGTTTGCACTTTTAAGCATGATCAAATCAAATCCCCTTGCTGTCGTTTCCATATAATAGCCTTTTAGATTGGTTGGTTTTACCTTTATGATGGTTTTACCGTCAACAACAGAAGTCTCAACATAATCGTTTTTAAGGGCTAATCCATTTTTATTGGTTATATTGGTCAGTGTTACCGTTATTGTTTTACCGTCATAAGCTGCCATACCTGATCCGCCACCAGTAGTCTCTATAGCAACGTGATCATAATGAGGGTTAATCTTATAGTCCAACTTTTTCAAAGTAGGTATTGAAGGTAGGTTGGATTTAGAAATTTGTAGGGCACTTTTACTTGTCCAGAGCCCTGAAGACAATCTTAGATAATTACCTGTCATACCGGTGATTTGCTCAGTCATCCCTTGGACCATATTTGCAGCGACGCCATTACCCGATACAGGTGCTTTATATAAATCAATAAAGGGGTCCATTACTTGACCATTATAAACAGAATTTGATGAAATCAATATCATGTTTTCCGGTGCATAAGCATCATCCCTATAGTTGCCAAATTGCATCGTATAGTATGGCTTTCCAAGGTCTTTTTCATATACACCTGATTCAAGCGCTGGGAATGTGTATTCATAACGGTAGGTCGTTGCATAAACTTTACCATCTGGACTTTTAGAAAGACTTGGTACCATGGCAAAGGTCTCATGGTTAATGGTGACATTCACACTTGCACCAATCGGAGCCTTGCAGGTTAGAGTGACTTTTTCGCCTCCTAATCTCATTTCCTTTTCCCTAGGAAAAGTTGTAGAGTCCGATATTAAATAGGCACTCATTGGCGAAATGCTACCTGCAGAAGTGTTCTTAGTGATGGTTCTCGTATAACTTTCATTACCCTGCTTAAAGGTAAAAGTATTTACACCGTCTTTTAGAGTCACATAAATGCCAAAATAGCCATTCGTTGTCCTATCTGCCACCACCTTGCCATTTAAGTATAGAGGGAGCTTTGCATTTGAAGCGCCCGCTAAAAAATAGTTCGAAGCGGTGGTTTTAATATTTTCACTCGGTCTTGATAAGATCAGCTTATTAACAACTTCTGCAACAGGCGTTACACTTATAGGCGTGTATTCTGAAGTATAATAATTTTTCAAAAGTGTTCCCAATTTGGGCTGATTGACAAAGGCTGTGTTGTTATAAAAAATACTACCCTTGACTTGATCCAGGGTTTGGTTGAGGTCTAATTGTCTCCTGATTTCTTCGACACCGTACCATGGGCTCTTTTCATCTGAATTGCCAGTTCTATAAGCACCATGGCCAATATAAAGCTTTACAGAAGACCCCTTGGTGACATTGTTCCACCATTTTGCCAATATTTCATAATCAGCAATACCATAGCCAATATTCCAATAAAGCTGCGGCGCAATATAATCAATTATTTCCTTCTCAACCCAGCCTTTTGAATCGGCATAATGCGCATAATAGGATTGTAACCCCTTAGTGTCACTTCCAAGTGCATTGTCCTTTTTATTGGCCCAAATACCAAATGGGCTGATCCCAAATTGGACATTGGGCTTAACTGCCTTTATCATTCTGTAGACATCTTCAATCATCTGGTCTACGTTGTTACGTCTAAAATCACCGATATCCTTAAATTTACTGCCATACTTACTGTATGTCACCGAGTCATCAAAATCAGTCCCTGGATAAAAATAGTCATCAAAGTGAATCCCATCCACATCATAATTGGTGATGATTTCTGCGACGCCATCTACGATGAGAGCTCTAACTGCAGGAATACCAGGATCATAATAAATATTGCCATCATTGTATTTCACCGTCCATTCTGGGTGCAATTTAGCTGGATTACCACTAGAAAGACCTTCGTAATCAAATTGTGCTTCATTTTTCGTCTTCTTGGTAACTCTAAATGGGTTAATCCATGCATGTAGTTGTAAACCTCTTTTATGTGCTTCCTCTATCCAAAATTCAAGAGGATCAAATTCATTTTTTGGTGCAAGGCCCTGTTGGCCTGTCAAGTATTTAGACCATGGAAAAATTTTAGATTTGTAAAAGGCATCACCTGTCGGTCTTACTTGAAGAATGACTGCATTGAGACCGTTGGCCTGAGCCCGATCCAAAATTGTAAGCGCTTGCGTTTTCAATGCTTCTACGTCTGTCGTTCCCGTCTTAGGATAATCTATATTGAGAACAGTGGCTACCCACACCCCCCTAAAATCATCTTCTATAAGGGTGTCCGTTAAGGTGGTATCAGCATAGCCTTGTAAAGTAAATCCAAAGAGCATAGTCGTCAGTAAGATGATAGATGTCATCCATTTATAGGTCCTATTCATATCGTGTCCTCATTCCTTAGATGTAATTTTCATTATTATTTTACACTAATCTATTAAATAAATCCGCTTCGTTATCACCTTTTAACCATAATGTAATTCATCGGTAACAAAAGTAGAAAGAGCCTTGAATTTCAATGTATTCAACATTGATTTTCAAGACTCTTTAATCTTATAGGAACTGGTTTAAATTATAAGCACTCTTGTAGTGCCCTTGCAAGCTGAGAAGGACATGAGGTATTTTTACCACCACATTTCACATCTATTAACTTCTCAATCACGTCAGTCACAGGACTTCCTTTAATCATATTACTTAATCCTATTGCATTTCCAGGGCATCCACCTACAAATTCAACGTGCTCTACCACGCCTTCTTCTATGCTGAAAATAATTTCTCTTGCGCAAACCCCGGTTGTTGTCACCTTGTACATGTTTTGGCCTCCTATTAATGATACTCTACTATTATAGCTTATTATCTGAGAATATCAATTATAGCAAGCAAATATTACAACATCTTAAAGCAACTTTAAACAATAACGCGTTTGTATTTATTTTTACCTTCACTTTTAGCAATGTATAGGGCATTATCTGCATAATTAATGAAGGCTCTTATTGGTAAATCAGCACAGTCGCCATGCTCGACGAAAACTGCACCGATTGATGCACTCACAGTGAGATGTGGGTCAAGGGTATAAATGACTGCAGATCTTTGACAAATTTCCTCAAGAATACTGTCAACCACCTCTAAATCAATGCCCATGAAGAGTAAACTGAATTCATCTCCGCCATAGCGGTATGAATAACCAAGCTCACCAACAACATCTTTCAATAGATCACCAAAACGCTGTAAACAGGTATCGCCCTCTTGATGGCCAAAAGCATCATTGAGTGCTTTAAAATTATCAAGATCCACCATTGCAAAGACCAGATTTTGTTTTTGATCGATGGCTTGCTGATAGAGAGATGGTAAAAATTCATTGAAAGCCTGACGGTTGTATATACCAGTTAGCGAATCGATAAAGGATAACTCATTTAACTTCTCAATCATATGATTGAGTTCACTCCTCTGCTTGTTATTAGCAATCGCAATTGCTAAATGAGAAGAAAGCATTTCGATTAATTCTATGTCATAGGTATTATAGGCGTAATCCTTTAAAGACTGAATATTGATTAGGCCAATCATTTCATCATCAATCATCAAGGGCCAAATGACAACCGATTTTGAGTAATTTCCCTTTTGAGTATAATCTGTTTCAATTAATTTTACAGCAGAATAATTGGCCTTAATGTATTCAAAATCATCTGCATCATGGATAATTAATGGTGAACGGTTATTTTTAACCCAAATACTAAAGGATTTCTCGTTGTCATAGTCAATTTGACTCGAACCCAGAAATACATCATTTTCATATTTTGCGAGGTAAATTATTTTTTGATTTTCATCATCTAACAATCCAATTGTGAACGTATCAATATCGAAAATACTTTTCAGCTCTGTATATAACTCTTTTATGAGATCATTTAAATTGTGGACTGAGTTTATCCGCTTAAGAATATGATTGACTACTTTCATGTTTTTAATGGATTGTTCGAGTAAATTATTCTTGATTTCAAGACGCATTAAGGATTCCTGAGCATTCAGCAGATTGAGTTGATATCGATTGAGCCGCTCTTTATTTTTATTTTCATGTTCAAAATAGAGGTTAATCGCATTGAAGGCAAGTTCCCATTCATTCATGCCACGATAGCATTCAGATAGATAGCCATAATAGTCTGAGTAAATAAAATCCCAATGATTTTCGTTAGCGAGTTCAATGGACTTGTTAATAAAGGGGATACATTCCTCATATTTTTCACGATCAATCAAAAAACCCATATAATCTGATGATATTTTAGGATAATTAAAAAACTGCTGTTCATCAATTTGAATTGCAATTGCCTTTTTGTAAAAAACCTCAACGTCTTTATACTCTTTAAGTAATTCAAAATACTTGGCTTTTAAATAATCAATATAGGATCTATAGCTATAGAAGCGCTTGTTGTTAAGCACTTCTTCGCACCATAATATATAGTTAAAGGCTTTTTCGGCTGCACCTAGCTGCAAATAGGCTTCAGCATAATTGGATAATATGATATAGGCCCTTTCATACTCCAACAAGGAAACGCCTTCATTGACTCGGTCTAAATAATCAAGCGCCTTTTCCGGTTGATGTATTCCAAGATATGCATCGGCTATATTACCGTGAATCACGGGTAAAAGATCTTTTCGGATGTTGTGGTTTTTAATGATATTCTTTGCATTGTTAAGGTGTTCAATCGCTGCCATATGATTGCCAATCATATTTTGTGTGACACCTAAATTATTTAAAATAGGGGGTCTTAAAGCCTCAAGTCCATCATAGAAGGTGTAGCTCAACGCCATTATGTACTGGCTAATGCCATCGTTGACGTTGCCTTTTTCAACACTGATGATTCCTAAGTACATATGTGCCTTGGAAATCCCCAAAAAATCATTGGCATCTGTTGAAATTGACATCAGTTCATTTACTGATGTCAACACATCCTCATTGATATGTTGAATATTCTGCTCAATTTTTTCTATTAACGCCATAATTGCCTGTCTTGCTGTACTCATATCCATCCCTACTCTCATAATCTAAATATTACTAATGATACCCCAAAATTTATAATTTTATACCTAAAAATTTAATTTAGGATAGCGAAATAACCAAGGATATGTTAACATACTCATATAAATAATTAGGGAGAAACAAATGTTTATTTTCAAACTCGTACTTACAATGGTTATCATCCTCGTTTTAGTTTCCAAAAAAATCAATATCGGTATATCGCTAATACTGGGATCCTTGTCTTTTATAATTTTAAATGGTGCCACTTTTTTTACTTTTATTAAAATACTTGGCCAGACCCTTAAAGGTCCAGATGCCTTGAACCTAGCTTTTGCCATTGGTTTCATAACCATATTGGGCTATCTTATGGATAAGTATCATCTCATGAATCGTATGATACAGGCCCTTGAAAACCTACTCGGAAGTGTCAAGGCGACGATTGTTCTTGCACCTACCATAATCGGAACACTCCTCGTTTCAGGCGGTGCTCTGATGTCTTGTCCTATTGTTAATTCCCTAGGGGATCGTATTGAAATGTCAAATGTCCACCGTGCAGCCAGCAATCTGGTTTTTAGACATGCCCTTTACTTTGTGTTTCCACTTTCCACGACTATGATAATCGCTGCACAAATTGGAGGTTATGATCTCTTTGACTTCATCAAGCTTCAGTTTCCACTTGCAATCGTCTTTACTACCATGGGCTATTTCCTATATGTGAAACCCTATAGTTCAGAAAAATTCGAACCGAAAAATGAAGCTAGTATTCCTATGCATTTTGGATCATCAAAGCCC
>NZ_JBVBZF010000118.1:0-10423 GCF_057447755.1 Fusibacter sp.
ATTGATTTGGCTTTTAACCTTGTCATTGATGTCTTTTTCCACTTGAAGAATTTCGATTTCAGTCAACAAAAGACGATATAGTTTTTCTAGGCGCTCTTTAACATCAATTGCATTGATGAGTTCTTGCTTTTGCTCTGTTTTGAGTGTTAATTGAGCTGCGATGATGTCTGCAAGTCTCCCCGGTTCTTCGATTGCTGACACAGAAAGAATCACATCCGCACTGACGCGATTGCTGATTGTAATGTATTTTTCAAAAGCATTTACACAAGAGCGCATTAATGCTCTAGATTCCTTATCCATTTCAAGGCTATCATTATAGGTTTTTAAATCCACTCTGAAATATGGATTTTCTTCTATGATGGTTTCTACTTCAGCCCTTTGAATACCTTCCACAAGGACCCTAATGGCATCACCAGGCAATTTTAACATCTGCTTAATTTTACAGATTGTACCCACCTGATAAAAGTCCTTTGGGGATGGGGTATCGATATCAATATCAAATTGCGTTGTTAAAAAAATTCTTTGATCCTTTGCCATGGCTGCTTCTAGTGCTTTGATGGATTTTTTTCTACCCACATCAAAGTGCAATACCATGTATGGAAAAACTGATAATCCTCTAAGAGGAATCAACGGCATATTAACGATTCTTACTTCGTTTTCCATAATTTCACCTCTAATCTCTACATACTGTGATCACATTGTTTCGTGATTGTTCATACCCTTAATATCTCATATAAATCTTTAAACAGATACTAAAAACGAGTTTCCGCATAGGCATCCACTCGTTATTAAGTCTATATTCACTGTGCTATTAAAGCACTATTAAGAAACACTTTCATGATGCGCTTTTAACTCTCTTTTAGCATCCACTAAAACCAGTGTCGGCATTTGATGATTGGTAATGGTTTCTTTCGTGACAATGCACTTCTTAATATCTTCTCTCGAAGGGATCTCATACATGATTTCCATCATGATGCCTTCAAGAATAGATCTAAGACCTCTGGCACCCGCTTTACGCTGAATTGCCATTTTTGCCACTTCAACCAATGCTTCATCTTCAAATTCAAGTTCAACATCATCCATTTTCAGCATCTTCTGATACTGCTTAATGATAGCATTCTTAGGTTCCTTTAAAATCTTAACAAGGGCTTCTTCGTCGAGTTCATGTAGAGAAACCACTACTGGTACCCTTCCGATAAACTCTGGAATAAGGCCGAATTTCAAGAGATCCTTTGGTTCGATTTTAGAGAACAATTCCCCAAGGGAAATGTTTTTCTTGCTCTGAACTGCCGCACCAAAACCAAGTGCTTTTTCACCAATTCTAGAGCTTATGATATTTTCCATGCCATCAAAAGCACCACCACAAATAAAGAGTATATTTGTAGTGTCCACTTGAAGAAACTCTTGGTGTGGATGTTTTCTGCCACCTTGTGGTGGTACATTAGCCACAGTACCCTCGATAATTTTGAGGAGTGCCTGTTGTACACCTTCACCTGAAACGTCTCTTGTGATAGACGGATTTTCTGATTTTCTTGTAATTTTATCGATTTCATCGATATAGATAATGCCCTTTTGAGCACGTTCAATATCGTAATCTGCTGCTTGTACAAGCTTTAAAATGATGTTTTCAACATCCTCGCCCACATAACCAGCTTCCGTTAAAGCGGTGGCGTCTGCTATGGCAAACGGCACATCAAGAATTTTAGCAAGGGTTTGTGCAAGAAGTGTTTTACCAGAACCAGTTGGTCCTAGAAGTAAAATATTACTTTTTTGAAGTTCAACATCATCTTCAGCAATTTCTGATTGAATACGTTTATAGTGATTGTACATGGCAACGGCAAGTGTTTTTTTCGCCTGCTCTTGTCCAATGACATAATCGTCCAATATTTTTTTGATATCTGTCGGTTTCGGCAATTCCGAAAGTTCCCAATCCTGTGTGAGGTCATCTTTAAAGACCGATAGCTCTTCTTCTAAAATTTCATTACAAAGCTCTATACACTCATCACAAATATATACATTTGGGCCCGCAATCAATCGCTTCACATGCTCTTGACTTTTCCCGCAAAAGGAACATTTTAAAGTTGGTTTATCCATCCTTTACCTCTTTCTGCTCTTATTATCTATGTTTGAAAACCTTGTCAATAAGACCATATTCAACTGCTTCCTCTGCACTCATGAAATTATCTCGATCAGTGTCTTTTTCTATTTGCTTGTATGGCTTGTTCGTTTTCTCACTTAAAATGGTGTTTAACTGTTTTCTCATTTTGATGATGCGGTCTGCTTGAATTTTTATATCCGATGCTTGACCTTGTGCACCACCTAATGGCTGGTGAATCATCACCTCTGCGTTTGGAAGTGCGTAACGTTTGCCCTTAGTACCAGCAGCAAGTAAGAATGCACCCATACTCGCTGCCATACCGACACAAATCGTTGATACATCAGGTTTAATATATTCCATGGTGTCAAAAATTGCCATACCTGCAGTGATAGAACCCCCTGGACTGTTGATGTAAATATTAATGTCTTTATCTGGGTCTTCCGCTTCTAAAAAGAGTAACTGAGCAACCACTAGATTCGCTGTGTAATCATCAATCGCACCACTTAAAAAGATAATACGATCTTTTAAAAGTCTTGAATAGATGTCATATGAGCGCTCGCCTTTACTTGTTTGTTCAATTACATAAGGTACATAATTAGCCATTTTTACACCTCCGAAAGTTCTAATGATTAGACAAGTTTCGCATTATCGACTAATAAATCAACTGTTTTTCTAGATTTAAGATTAGATTTTAAGTAGTCGTAGTTGTCTTGTGCAAATAATTTACGAATTTCTTCTTTATCTCTTTTTTGTAATTCTGCAATTTTATCAAGTTCGTTTTCAACGTCTTCATCTGTTACTTCTACAGCTTCTTGGTCCATTACTTTTTCGATAACAAGACCTGTTTTAACTCTAGCAAGTGCATCTTCTCTCATATGACCTTTAAGCTCATCTAAGTTTCCGCCTGTGAATTGAACGTATTGCTCAAGGCTTAATCCTTGTTGTCTTAATTGTTGGTCAAACTCACGAAGCATGCCTTCAACTTCTGTGTCTACCATTTTTTCAGGAATTTCGATTGTCAATAAGCCTGCAACAGCTTCAAGTACTTTATCTCTTTGAGCTGCAACAGCGCTCTCTTTAGAATTTTCTTCAAGCTCTTTTTTGATGCTTTCTCTGTATTCAGCAAGTGTATCAAACTCAGATACGTCTTTAGCGAACTCATCATCAAGTTCAGGTAATTCTTTTAACTTAATCTCGTTGATTTTAACTTTGAACACAACTGCTTGTCCTTTGAGGTTTTCAGCATGGTAATCTTCTGGGAAGGTTACATTTACTTCAACGTCGCTACCAAGTTCGCTACCGATAAGTTGCTCTTCAAAACCTGGGATGAAACGACCTGAACCAATTACGAGTTCTTGGTTTTCAGCAGTGCCGCCTTCGAATTGCTCTTCACCTAAGAAGCCACTGTAGTTGATAATCACTGTATCGCCATCTTGAACTGGTCTATCTGTAACGCTTACTAATCTAGCGTTCATGTTTCTTGTTTTTTCGATCTCTGAATCTAACATTTCTTCAGTAACTTCAGCATTGATTTTTTCTACCTCAATACCCTTGTAACCTTCGAGAGTGAACTCTGGTTTAACAGGTACTACTGCTGTAAATACCATATCTTGACCTTTACCAACTTCAGTAATATCAATATCAGGTCTTGCAACTGGATCAATTTCAAGTGCATCAAGTGCTTTTTCATAATGTACTTGTAATAAGTCATTTACTGCATCTTCAAAGAATACACCTTCTCCGTATTGTTTTTCAATGATTGATCTAGGTACTTTACCCTTTCTAAATCCTGGTACGTTGAATTTGCCTTTGTTTTTGTTATAAGCAGCTTGAACCGCTTTTTCAAATTCGTCTTTTCCAACAGTCGCTTTAATCGTGATTTCGCTGTTTTCCTTTTTTACGATTTCATAACTCATGTGAATTCCTCCCAATAAATTTACTCATATTTATCAAAACTGGACTTTTCCAGTCGTTTTTAGTGCTTTAACTTATTAATAGTACCGTATTTGACCTAAAAAGTAAAGATTTATAGTCAAAATCACTCTAATTATACATCATAACTGAGGCTAAACAACACTTTATTGCAAATTTTACCCTTATGTTATAATATATTAATAACTTATTCATAAACCAACTGCTTCACTGCACCTTTAGGAGAACTTATGACCTCTAAAATTAGATTAACGCCCAGCCAAGAAGAAGCTTCCTTTCATTTCAAAGGTCCTGCACTTACCCTTGCCATCCCTGGTAGTGGTAAAACCACCTTGTTGATCTCAAGACTCATCACCCTTGTTGAAGTTAATGAAATCGATCCATCGTGTATACTGACCTTGACCTTCTCAAAAGCCTCTGCTGATGATATGGCAAAGCGCTATCAGGCCCTTAATGCACCCTATAAATTTCAGTTCATGACCATCCATAAATTCGCCTATGGCATCTTCAAACAATACAATGCCCAGACCGGTCAAAACATGAGCCTATTGGAGGATGCCGGTAGGCGCTTTCATATACTAAATGAAATCTATAAAAAGTATTATCATCAATCCATGACAGAAGATGAGTATGAAGCCTTCACAAACCATATTGGCCTGATCTACAATTTGAAACTGAAAAGAGAGGATTATGCCAATTACGACTTTCAATTTGATCGTATATTTGACATGGTCTCGGATTATCATATATATAAGAAGAAACATAAACTTTTTGACTTTGATGACATGATTTTTTATGCCATTAAAATACTAAAGGCAAATCCAAATGCCCTTGCTTTTTACCGAGATAAATATCCCTATATACAAGTGGATGAAGCTCAAGATACGTCAAAACTCCAGTTTGAGCTTATCGAACTGCTCCTTGGCCCAGACCAAAACCTATTTATTGTGGCAGATGACGATCAATCCATCTACGGTTTCAGAGGGGCCTTCCCAGACTACCTGCTGTCCTTTAAGGATCGGTTTAAAAAGGCTTCTATCTTTTACCTTAAGGATAATTTTAGGTCTGATGCCGCAATCGTCTACACGGCTAAGGCCATTATTGAAAAAAATGAAAAAAGATTTGATAAACCCATGTCACCGGTTCATGCGCAGACAAGGTCACCTTACTTCCGCGTGTTTGACGACCTCATAGATCGAAACCAATATCTATTAAAACAACTTCAATTGACTGATGGTGATATGGCCATCTTGTATCGAAATCGCATCTCAGCCCTTAGCCTTATCAACCTCCTGAGTCATGAACAGATTGAATTCTATATCAAGGACCCGCCTCTTGCTGAGCTTGAACACTGGCTCCTTCAAGATATTCTCGGTTTTATGAACCTTGCCTTGATTCCTCAAGACCTTGAGAGCTTCAACCGGATTGCCTTTAAAATGAACGGCTATATCTCTCGTGAAATGGTCCAGTACGTCAACGAAAACATCAGAGGCAAAACGGTCTTTAGAACCTTAGTTGATATACCCTTTTTAGAGACCTATCAATCAAGGACTCAGGAGAGGCTCATGGATCAATTTGAACAATTGAAGCTTTTACGCCCTTATGATGCCATTGCCTTCATCGAAACCGAACTGGGGTATCTGGATTATCTAAAACAAAACACCGCTAGGCTTGGGATATCCATGAACTTTGCAAGAACAAGGCTTGATGCCTATAAGGCCATAGGCAAGACCCTAAAGTCGGGCTTCGACTTTATAACTCGAATCGACTACCTCAAGGACCAGCTTCGTACGATTTCAACACCGTCACATCAAGCCAGGGTAACCTTATCCACCATTCACGGTTCAAAGGGTCTAGAGTTTGGCACCGTCTTTATGATTGATGTCAACGATCAAATCTTTCCAGGTTTCAACATCCAAAAAAAAGACGCCCTTGAAGAGGAACGTCGTCTATTCTATGTTGGTATAACACGCGCTAAAACGCGATTTGAATTGCTCCATACGCGGTTTATGAACGGTGACTTCAATAAGAACTCACTCTTCATCGAAGAATTCCTGAGCCAGGAGTTCACTGATGACGCGCTTGATCACATCGAGGGAAAACCCTCTATAGGCTAAAAATTGGGACAGTTTTTGCTGTAGCTTGCGCTTATAAACATAATCTTCTTTTAACTGATCAAAATCAATGGACATACCGTCCATTTTTTTTTTGAGAATTTTTTTGGCATCCTCATAAGGATCAAGCTTATCCTCCAAAGATTCAAACGCATTCTCTATGTCTTCATTTGAAATCCCCTTTCTTTTAAGGGTCTGTTTCATCCGATAGTTACCATACTTACTTGAATGGCTTTCGATATAAGACGCCGCATAAAATTCATCATCCAATAACTTTTGCGCCTTTAGAAAAGATAAAACAAGTTGCTGAATGGTTTCATCAACTTGTTTTGAATTGAATTTTTCAATCATTTCATGTTCTGTTCGCATTTTAAAGGAAAGTAGGTACAAGGCGTAATTGAGCCATTTTTCCTCTTCTTTATTCATGTTCATAAACTCGCTCCATCTTACTTTCTCTTGTTGACAACACTAATCTCTACCCAATCAATATCAACACTGTTTCCAGAGCCTTCTCCATAAGCATGCATTAAAAAACGGATATTGTTCTGATCAATCGGATAACTGTTGAGTTTATATTCCATATCATTGATTTTATAAGAAATCTGATTTGATCTTGTATCATAGCTGAGACTCTCTTCAATCCATTGGTCATAAACTGGTGGAATCAACTTGAAGTTGTCATTGTACTCCCAATCTGCTGCCAAGAATCGAATGACGTCTTTTCCAGGGCGCTTCTGATAGGGCGATAAATCATAAGAATACTCCACAAGCGCGATGCCATCACCCATTGACGTAAACCAAGACCCATCTGTTTTTTCCGGAATGAGTTCACTTGAATTGGTCTGATACATGGCAAAACCACCGGCGAACATGGTTTCGCCGTGAGAAATTTTCACCTTCCTTTTCAAGGTAATCACATCTCCACTGCGTATTTCAATCGGTCTAGACAGAATATAGGGAATTGCTTCTGGGACATCCGAAGTCATTTTCAGCATGCCATCCTTTAAAGAAACCAAATCATATGATCGTTTGTAGTTCTCCCATTGACCAACGAGCCAAAATTCCTTGTCCATCTCATTAAAATCAAAGGTATATGAAATTACAGGCGGCTGTTCAGTCGTTTTAAAGATGATTCCATATATGAAAAAACTAATGATGATAAAAAAACCGATAACGAAAACTTTTTTCATGCCTCACCTCTTGGAGATTTACTTGATGCTTTATCACTTACGCTTCTAATTGGCCTTGTTGACAATCTCTTCAATATCCTTTAAGCCAATTACAAATTTATATTTAGGTTTTAACTCATTGAATTTGAGTTCAAAGACAAACTGTATCGCATCGCTTGACTGCCAAGTGATTTTAAGGTCATACACCCACTTTGAAAGCTTAATTTCTGAAAGCTTATTCATCAATATTTCACGCATTTTATTCAAATCTACAAATGAATGCGGTGTTTGCTTCAAGTAACTAAAAGAAGACAATAAAATTGTTTCTCTTACCTTTTTAAAGATTAAAAACTGCTGTATGCTTTTAATAAATTCAACTGTTAGGAATATTGAAAATGTCATTGCGGCTGCAAATAATATGTTCAATAACATAAGGACTCCTTCACTTTTTGATTATATACAAATAATAAACGTATATAAATCACTTTCATAATACTATTATCGTCATTTTTTTTTAATTAATAACCTTATTGTATCATTTTTTAACCATTTCCTTCAACCGTTTCAGTTCATCTGCCGTTAAATATCGCCATTTTCCCTTTTCCAAACTGCCAATTTCAATATTGATGATTCTGACACGCTTGAGCTTAATAACCTTATAATCCAACGCCTCACACATTCTTCGAATTTGACGATTTAATCCCTGTGTCAATATAATTTTAAACATGTTGCTTCGTAAGATTTCTACCTCACATGGACGCGTCACAGTATCCAGAATTTCAACACCTGATCTCATCTTCTCTAAAAACTCATCCGTCATTCTGCGATCCACAGTAACAATATATTCTTTTTCATGGAAGTGCCTTGCCTTAAGGATCTCATTGGACAAATCACCATCATTGGTGAGCAAAATTAAACCCTCTGAATTTTTGTCCAATCTGCCTACGGGAAACACGCGTTCAGGATAATTGATGTAGCTGATGATATTATCCTTTACAGACAAGTTTGTCGTGCACTCAACACCTATGGGCTTGTTAAAGGCGATGTAGATGTTCTTTTCCTTGCCTTTGACAGGCTTACCGTTTACAAGGACCACATCGTCTTCTTCTACCTGTGAGCCCTTTTCAGCCACAAGGCCGTTTATTTCAACCAGTCCCTGATCGATTAGCTCATCTGCTTTTCGTCTGGAACAAACCCCAGATTCACTGAGGTATTTATTAATTCTCATAATAGCTCTCCTAAATTGTTCAACCTAATTGAAATTGAGCCATCCGGCAAATTTTCAATTTCCATATTTTCCGATCTTGCAACATATTCATAAGGCAGGGTAATCTCTACACCACTTGCCGTTTTAATCTTTTGAGTCCTCTTAATCTTTTTCTTTTGAGAGTCGTTGATCTCAACCTGTGACGGATCAATGCCCTTGGCATCCAGCTCGTTTCGATATGCCTCTCTCTCTGACTGTGTTTCAAAGCACTGATATACGATTGACTCTAGATCAATGGCACTTTTTTCATCAATTTGCTCATTGATGAATTCTTTGACCTTTGCCGTTTTTACATAGTCCTGGTCATGGTATTTTTGAATGACCTTCTCTGCAGCTTTTGTAACAGCATCAATTGTCTTCTTTGCCGTGGCACCGAGGTTGAGCTTTAAAATGTCCTCTTGTATATAGCGGGCTTTATTGCCATCAAGCATAACCTGCTTATCTTTTATAAAGACCTCATTACGCTCAAGTGCAATCAAGAAGCCCTCTTCGACCTTCTGTGTTTTATAGGGCAATGTCGCCTGCTGTCTGATGATTTTGTTGGTGATCTTTTGATCCTGTGTCTCAACAAAGTGAATGTATGACGTCCTTAGGTTGAGCTTTAGCACCCCCACGTACTCCTCACCTTCATAGTCAAAGTAAAGGCACATCAAATCACATGGCTTGATTTCGTCTGAACGCTTCATTACCTCGAAAAACAAGTCCGCTATTTCAAGCGAAAAATTTCTAAAGTCGCCTGCATTTTCGAGTATTTTTTTAATCAAAGCCTGATCGTCAATTTTTCCTTTGAAAATGTCCAGTTGCTCAAAGAATATCGTAATGTGTTTTTCAATATAATCCTGGATATCACCTTCAACTTCCATTTCATTTTCTGAAAGGATTTTGGTCTCGTTAATACCATCCAATATATGCAAATAAATTTCTTTAACCTCTATCAATTTAAGTCTACCTCCCAATTGGCACAATGTCCAAAATATTGCTTTATTTTTAGCGCAAAATCGCTTTTATATTTAAATTTCACCCTACTATCATAGCCTAATTTGGGCTGCAAAACAACTCTTAATGGCAAAGCGAAAGGAGTCAATCTACAAACCAGCCCCAAGAAAACTCAGGTTGTCTGTAGACAAACTCCTAATTTACATGAATCATTATTGCTATACCGATGCCAATCGCCAAGGCACGATGAACCCACAGCCAAGCTTTTGACTTCTTAGATGATTTTAGACCAATAATGCCAACAACCACCTGGGTTAACATCAAAATTGCTGCAGTAGCACCCGTCAAGCTTGCACCATATCGCGAAAATTGAACACTAAAGTGCATTAAGATGAAAACGATTGTGGCAAATCCAAAGTAGCGATGGTATTTAATGAAAAACCGCATTACCCTTGTATACTCTGTTTTTAAAACTGGAACCTTGTTGATTTGAGACTTAAAATTTTTATATGCCCATTTGAGTAGAAAATTCAACAGGGTCAATCCATAAGAAAAAATAATTAAAGTCCCTAAAAACTCACCTACATCTCTCATCGCTGCCTCCTAATTTGAATGCTTACAGGAATTAAATGCTTACATGATTTCATATCCTTGCATGACTTCATATCCTTACAGGAATTAAATGCTTACATGATTTCATATCCTTGCATGATTTCATATCCTTGCATGACTTCATATCCTTACATGATTTCATAGCCTTGCATGGTTTTGAGTACGTGTATGATCTTTAAGTCTTCATACCCATTATTAGAGACACCTATACTTATTTCGATAAATCTATATCCTCTTATTTTGTCTTTTTCTTCTCTTTCATAGCATTTTGCCAAGTATAAAAAAGTATGATCAC
>NZ_JBVBZF010000119.1:0-10414 GCF_057447755.1 Fusibacter sp.
GAAATGCCATTTGATATAAACAAAACACCTGGTGTATGTGGTTTCTTGTCTGAAGAAGCTAGAGTTGATCCACTGGCATTACGGTCAATGGATGCAAATTTTTCAGTAGTGGCATTGGGTAAAAATGCAAAGTTTTTTACGGAGGGCGAAATATATGAGTCCTTCGGCATCGGCAGTTTTTGGGATCGATTTATGGCGTCAGATGGCATTATTTGCAACCTTAACTTTGACTCGGGATCCACATTTATCCATTATGTAGAAAAACAGTTGAAAGTGCCTTATCGTTATGATAAAGGATTTGTGGGTGACCTTATTGATACTGAATCTGCTAGAAGAGTGACTTTTTATCATTTTGTTTATGATTATGATAAACCACAGAACGAACCGGATTTTCAGAAGTTTCATGAACTAATGATAAAGGCTGGTCTGGTTAAAGTGGTCAAGCTTGGAAAAGGCATTATAAACGTGGTCTCATCTCGTCAGATGTACACCTTTATTAAAAGCGAAATAAAACGAAATCCTGAGTTGTTAATAAGGGGAAGTCAGAGTGAGGTGAGAGAATAGTGTTTGAAAAAGTAGGTAAAGAAATGTATACCTTGGCATCTGAGCTATTTCCCATTTGCAGAAGTATCACAGGTGATGGGGTTCGAAAGACTTTTGATATTCTAAAAACGCATATTCCTCTAAGGACTTTTGAAGTGCCTAGTGGTACACAGGCTTTTGATTGGGAAATCCCAGAAGAATGGAATATCCGGGATGCCTATATATTAAACGAAAAAGGTGAAAAAATAGTTGATTTCAAAAAAAATAACCTTCATGTGATGGGTTATTCAATTGCTATAGATGAAGTTGTTACTAGGGAGGTTCTCCTAGAACACCTATATTCATTACCACAACAACCTAATGCGATCCCTTACATCACATCATATTATAAGAAGAGATGGGGATTCTGCGTGACAGATGAATTTAAACAAGCCTTGAGTGATGACCATTATAGGGTGTTTATAGATAGTGAACATAAAAAAGGTCATTTAACTTATGGAGAGGTATTGATACCAGGTCAACAAAAAGAGGAAATATTTATATCAACATATATTTGCCATCCTTCCATGGCGAACAATGAGTTATCAGGCCCTGTATTAGCAACATATCTTATAAAATGGTTGCTTTCCCAAAAAAGGCGATATTCATATAGAATCGTATTTGTTCCTGAAACGATTGGATCAATCACCTATTTAAGTCAAAATTATATGGATATGAAAGCCCGAGTAATTGCAGGTTTTAATTTAACATGTGTAGGTGATGATCGATGTTATTCATATTTGCCATCACGTAAAGGTGATACACTTTCCGATCGAATTGGCGAGATGATGATGAGATATACAGATTTAAACTATAAGAGGTATTCGTATCTAGATCGTGGTAGTGACGAAAGACAGTACTGTAGTCCTGGGATTGACTTGCCAGTAGTGAGCTTGATGAGAAGCAAATATGCTGAATATCCAGAATACCATACATCACTTGATGACTTAAGTGTGATTTCTGAAGCAGGTTTACAAGGCAGTTTTGAGCTCCATAAATCATGCATTGAAGTTATTGAAGCAAATAGGCATTATAAAATTAAATGCTTTGGTGAACCTCAGCTTGGAAAAAGAGGGCTATATCCTACCTTGAGCACAAAAGAATCAGGTGAACTTGTTAGGGATATGATGAATGTAATTGCCTACTTAGATGGTGAAAATGATATTATTGATATTAGTGAAATAACGGGTGTTAATCCTTTAAAAGTAATTTCGATTATCAATACATTGAATGATAATGATCTCATAGAAGTGAAATCATAAATTTATAATTTGGAGAAAAATATGGTAATAGCAATAATTCAAGCAAGGATGGGTTCAACAAGATTACCTAACAAGGTGATGATGGATTTTGTAGGAATGCCCAACTTATATCATGTGGTAAATCGTGTTAAAAAGAGCAGTAGGATTGATAAGGTAGTGGTTGCAACAACTGTGAATACAAGTGATGATAAAATTGAAGAATTTTGCAAGTCCAATCAGATTCTTTTTTTTCGAGGAAGCGAAAAAGATGTGCTAGATCGATTTTATCAATGTGCTTTATATCATGGTGGCTCTAGTGGTGATAGATTGGTTAGAATTACTGCAGATTGCCCTCTTATTGATGCGAGTATTATTGATGAAGTTATTAATCTTTCACTTGAAGGAGATTATGACTACGCATCAAATGTAGAACCGCCTACTTTTCCCGATGGTTTAGACACTGAAGTGATCAAATTTGAAGTGATAAAGAAGGTATGGGAAGTCGCTACATTAAAATCTGACAGAGAACATGTGACCACTTATATACGTAATAGTGAAGCAATGTTTAGAAAAGCTAATTTTAAAAGTGAAATTGATCAATCTGATTTAAGATGGACCTTGGATGAATATGAAGATTATGAATTTATACGATTAATCTATAATCATTTATATCCAGTTAAACCAGACTTTTTAAAGGAAGATATTATTCAATACCTAAAGGAAAATCCTAAAATCTCTGCAATCAATAGTAAGTTTTTTAGAAACGAGGGACTTATTAAATCGCTTGAAAACGATTGATTGAATTAAAAGTGGGGCAGAATGAAAAATAAACTATGTCTTGGAACGGTTACTTTTGGACTGAATTACGGGATCAATAATAAATCTGGAAAGCCTTCTGATGATGTTGTTTTTGATATACTTGATTTGGCATATAAGCATAATATCAAGTATTTAGATACGGCATCTGCATATGGTAGCTCTGAATTAATCTTGGGTGCTTATCAAGACAAGCATAGGGATCAAAATTGCTTTAATATCATTTCTAAACTTCCTCCAAAAATGGAAATTGAAAATTCTAGAAATATTAAAGCTGAAGTCTTTAAGGCAGCTGAAGCTTCCTTAAAAAAACTTAATTTAGATAAGCTTAATGGTTATATGTTACACAATTCAGAACACCTATATCAACTAGAAATTATGGAAGCCTTATATGATTTGAAAGTGGAAGGCTTAGTTGACCATATTGGCGTATCAATATATGAACCTGAAGATGCAATCTATGCAGTTGAGAAAGGTTTAGTCGATTATATTCAAATTCCATATAATGTGTTTGATCAAAGATTGGATCAAACTGATTTTTTCAAGCACACAAAAGACAGGGATATAAAAGTATTTGCCAGAAGCGCATATCTACAGGGCCTATTGATGATGAATATTGATGAAATTCCGGGTTATTTAGATATTGCAAAACCTTATGTTAAGAGATTTGAAAATATAGCAGACCAGTATGGACTTGATCGTGCTAAAGTGGCTGTACAATATGTTTATCAAAATGAAAATATTGATTTCTGGGTGTTTAGCGTGGATAATGTAAAACAGCTACTTGAAAATATAGAAATTATCAATTCTGAGCCTCTTGAAGAGGCTTGTATAGATATTTTGAAAAAATCATTTAGGACAATTGAATCAAAAATTTTAATGCCAAATTTGTGGCGATAATGAAAGGAAGTGCTTTAGATGGCAAATAATAAATTTGAAAGAAGCGATGCACTCTTAAAAGAGGCTATAAAGGTAACGCCTATAGGTTCACAAACATATTCAAAGAGCTTCCGATATTTTTGTGAAGGAATCTCACCTTCTTTTATTGAAAAAGGCGAAGGTGCTTATTTATGGGATGTTGATGGTAATAAGTTCTTGGATTTTGTATGCGCACTTGGACCAATCACGATTGGATATAACGATAAAGGTATAAACGAAGCCATTATAAAACAGCTTGATAAAGGGATTATATTCTCACAACCAGCTGAAGTTTCAGTGAGGTTGGCTCAAAAATTGGTTGAAATTATCCCATGTGCAGAGATGGTTAGATTTGTAAAAAACGGATCTGATGCAACATCATCAGCAGTACGTCTCGCGAGAGCATTCACAGGTAAAGAAATCATCTTGGCTTCGGGTTATCACGGTATGCAGGATTGGTATATTGGATCTACAAAGAATAATAAGGGAATTCCTAAAGCAGTATGTGAACTTACGAAAGCATTTGACTACAATAATCTTGACCAACTTGAAACACTATTAATGAAACACAAAGACCAAGTGGCAGCGGTAATATTAGAACCGATTCAGGGTAACGGACCAGATGATGGTTATCTGGCAGCAGTAAGAGCATTAGCTCATAAATATGATGCGCTCTTAATCTTTGATGAAGTTGTATCTGGATTTAGATATGCATTAGGTGGTGCTCAGGAACTTTATAATGTGAGACCAGACCTAGTGGCATTTGGTAAGGGAATGGCAAATGGGATGCCAATTTCTGCTGTAGCTGGTAGAAGTGAAATTCTAGAACTCATTGGATCAGAGGGTGTTTTTATTTCGACAACCTTTGGTGGTGAGACGCTTTCTATGGTTGCTGCGCTAGAGACGATAAAAAGATTAGAAGCAAAAGAGAGCTATGAACATATATGGGAACTCGGTGAAATGATGTTAAATGGCATTAAAAATCTTATCGATCAATATGAACTACATGGTGTAGTTGAATCATATGGGTTGCCACCACATTGCGGCGTTGTATTTGAAGGCGCAGGCAACTTGGATTATTTAGAGGTAAGTTCAGTATTCCAACAAAGAATGGTCCAGGAATCTATATTGACTGTTGGAATCAACAATATTAACCTTTCTCACACAAAAGAAGATATTCAGCTTTATTTAAATGCAGTGGATTTGGCATTTAAAGATATTAGAACGGCAATTAAAGAGGGAACCGTTGAAAATATCATGAAGGGTAAGTTAATCAACCCTATATTTAAGAGAAACCAATAAAGAGGTTCGCATGAGTAAACAAGATAGAGCATGTATATTTGATGAAAAGGCTTCAAGAGCATATATCATAGCGGAAATGTCTGCTAACCATGGTGGACGACTAGAGGATGCCTTTGCTATTATGAGAGCGGCCAAAGAGAGTGGTGCTGATTGTATCAAAATTCAAACTTATACACCTGATACGATTACGATTGACTCTAATAAGCCATATTTTCAAATTGAAGAAGGCTTGTGGGCAGGCGAAAATCTTTACGCATTATATGGGAGAGCCTTTACGCCATGGGAATGGCATAAAGCAATCTTCGATGAAGCCAAAAGACTTGATATGGATATCTTATCAACACCTTTTGATAAAACTGCAGTTGATTTTCTAGAAGAATTAGGCATAGAATTTTATAAGATAGCCTCCTTTGAGGTGGTGGATATTCCATTGATTAAGTATGTGGCCTCAAAGGGAAAACCCATGATTATGTCAACAGGCATGGCAACTCTCGGTGAAATAGAAGAAGCTGTGAACGCGGTTTTTGAGATGGGTAATAGAAATCTTTGTCTCTTAAAATGTTCAAGTGCCTATCCAGCTAGGCTTGAAGATATGAATTTAAAGACCATGGCAAATCTTTCTGAAGCCTTTAAAGTCCCAGTGGGATTATCTGATCATTCTATGGGAAGTGCCGCACCAGTAACTGCTGTAGCATTGGGTGCCAAGGTCATTGAAAAACACTTTTGCTTAGATCGAAAGGTAGAGACCGCTGATTCTGCTTTTTCAATGGAACCCGCTGAATTTAAGGAAATGGTTGATCTTATTAGGCAGACAGAGGCCGTTTTGGGCGAAGTGAAGTATACGATTTCAGAAAAAGAAGCAAAGAGTCGTGTCTTTAGAAAATCGATTTTTGTTGTAGCAGATATCAAGGCAGGTGAAACTTTAACTGAGGAAAATATTCGGGTTATTAGACCTGCGCATGGGTTAAAGCCAAAATATTATGAAGCTGTTATTGGAGAAAAAGCGGTTTGTGACCTTGAAAGAGGAACGCCATTGAGCTGGAAACACATAAAATAGAAGTGGATTAGAGGGGAACAATATGCAAAACGTAATTATCAAAGCTGATGCAAGTGAAACAATTGGATTTGGACATGTGAAGAGATGTCTGACGCTTGCAAGGGCATTTAGGGGTGATAATTTTTATGTTCGATTTTCAGGAGAAAACCAATTGACAAAACAACTTGTCGAACAGGCTGGGTTTCCCTTTATCCATATCGATGACACGGATGATTTCTTATCGTTATTAATAGATGAAAAAGTGTCTGTTGTCATCGTAGATACTTATGAGATAACAGCGTCATACTTACAAAATATTAAAACATTGGTTCCTATACTGGCATACGTGGATGATTTGTGTGCTTTTGATTATCCAGTAGATATTGTTATAAACGGCAATATTAATGCAGACTTGTTACCCTATCCTAAAGGTTCCAGTAAGAAATATTTGTTGGGTCCAAAGTATAATATGATCAGCGAGGTCTATGCCGGTTTACCAGCTCGAAATGTTTCTTTAAATGTTGAGAAAATAATGATTACTACTGGTGGAACAGATAATCATAATTTAACAGAAACTCTAATTCATTGGATTAGAGGAGTGAAGGCATTTGATCAAATAGAACTTCATGTGGTTATTGGAGCAGGTTTTAAAAATAAAGATGCACTACTAGCCCTTAATAGTCGTAATATAGTACTGTATGAAAATTTGAATGATTTATCAAGCCTAATGAAAAAGGCAGATCTTGCAATTTCATCCTCAGGAAGCACACTATATGAGCTATGTGCATCAGGCGTTCCGACACTATCAATCATTATTGTTGATAATCAAGTTGAAATTGCGGATCAGATGGATAAAAGTGGCCTTGTAAGGTGTGTGGGCTGGTTTAATAAACTAGAGAAAGATAAGTTCGTCAATGAACTTAAATCACTATGTGATGATTACGATATGCGCAAAATAATGGTGAATCGCCAGCAATTATTATTAGATGGTAATGGCGCGTGGCGTATTGTTAATGAAATTAGAGACATTTTAAATGCTTTTAAAATAGAAAAGGGGGATTCTAATGCCTAATAAATTTATACCTTATGGAAGACAGTGGATTACTGAAGATGATATTGATGAAGTTGTGAAAGTGTTAAGGTCGGATTTTTTAACAACAGGTCCTAAAGCAGCAGAGTTTGAGCAGGCATTTTGTGAATACGTAGGTGCAAAATATGCAGTCGCGGTTTCAAGTGCAACAGCAGGACTCCATATTGCATGTTTAGCAGCAGGGATTACAGAAGGTGATGAAGTAATTGTCCCGCCAATTACTTTTGCAGCCACTTCAAATTGTGTGCTTTATTGTGGAGGAACGCCAGTTTTTGCAGATATTGATGAGAAAACTTATAATATTTCTGTAAAAGAGATTAGAAATAAAATCACCTCTAAAACAAAAGCCATTATTCCAGTTCATTTTACTGGACAACCATGCGAGATGGCTGAAATTTATAAACTTGCTGAAGAATTTGACCTTTTAGTGATTGAGGATGCTTCGCATGCTGTTGGGGCGGAATATCGCGGTGAAAAAATTGGGAAAAAATCATATATGGCAATTTTTAGCTTTCACCCAGTCAAACATATCACGATGGGTGAAGGCGGTATTGTAACGACAAATGATTTGAATCTTTATAGGAAATTACTTAAATTCAGAACACATGGCATTACACGAGATATAGACTTGATGGAAGCCAAAGATGCTGGTCCATGGTACTATGAACAACAAGATCTTGGCTATAATTACAGAATTACGGATTTTCAGTGTGCTTTAGGAATTAGTCAGTTAAAACGCATAGAAACCATTCTTGAAAAAAGACTTGATATCGTAAAAATATACGATGAAGCTTTCAAAGATTTTGATGGGATTGTCATTCCCTTTCAAAATGAATATGTGAAATCAAGCTGGCATATCTATGTGATCCAACTGGACCTTGATAAATTGACAGTAGATCGAAGAGTGATTTTTGAGGAGCTTAGGGCATGTAATTTAGGCGTCAATGTACACTACATTCCGGTTTATTATTTCCCATACTATAGAAATTTGGGTTATGAGAAAGGACTCTGTCCTGTGGCTGAAACCCTATATGAGTCAATTATTACGATACCTTTGTTTCCAACAATGTCTAAAGAAGATGTTGACTATGTAATTCAATCCGTTAAGAAATGCATCAAAAAATACATTAAATGAGGAGAAGCTATGGAGAAGGACAAGAACATGGAAGAACGCGTAAAAGAACTCTTAAGTGTTATGGAGGAGAGTTTATTTCATGCCATTCAAATGCTTGATGAGGGCAAAATAGACAATGCAATGTGGATGCTTAGCGATTTTATAGAGAGCTATGATAGTGTTCATACTTCTCTTGCAACAATTTATTCGGATTCAGATTTTTTAAATTTGGATATTCTAAAGAAAGACTTGTCAGAAAGTCTTATCGATATCATGAACATCTTCGATGGACCAGAGCGTGAGAAAGCGAAAGAATTTCTGCAAAATGTTGTATTAAAAAAATACAATGCTTGGCGAAGTGAAGCTGAGAACATATTATCGGGATCAAGAATACACTAATATCTTCAATGTTAAAAAAAACATTTTAATTCACTTCATTTTTTCTAAGGAATGCCGATATATATGATATAAGGATTGTATGGAATAGGTGGTGAAAAAATGAGTGATACATTAAGATTATCTGGTTTGGCTTCTGGTATTGACACGGATTCAATGATTCAGAAGCTCTTAAAGGTTGAACAAGTAAAGGTTGATAATGTCAAAAAGGACCGTGATTATACAGAATGGCAGCGTGAAGATTATCGAGAAATCAGTACCTTACTAAGTAGCTTTCAGAGCACGTATTTTGACTATTTAAATAGCAGTACAAATTTGAGATCTAAAACGGCATTTAATGTTTTTTCAGCTAGCGCAAGTATTTCGGGGACAGCTACCACAGCAGTTAGTGTTAGTGCTTCAAGTTCTGCCACTAAAGGAAGTTTTACAATTGGTAGCGTTACTCAACTGGCAACCAAGGATAAATATGAATCCGGTAGCGAAGTAGTATCTAATGTTAAGACAGGCACTTTATCCAGTATTTCCAATATTAATAGTAAAATTGATCTTAATAATAAATTGACCTTTGAGTTTGATGGGGTTAAAAAGACCATCGAATTAAGTACAACAGATTATGTAAATAATACAGCTCTGGCGACTCAGTTGACAACACATCTTAAGGAAGCCTTTGGAAATGTTGATATTACTGCTGAAGTCACAGGTGCAGGCCTTGATGAGATTGAGTTTAAGATTTATAAAAAAGGTACAACAACTGAAGAACCTGGTCATACTTTTACAGTGGGTTCTACGAACTCAGAACTCTTGCAAGCGATTAACTTGACTTCGGGCGATAGCAATGTAGTTAATTTAAACAGATCTTTAAGCCAAATGTTTGGTACATCAGGAGATTCTTCTTTAACAATAAACGGAGAAACCTTTACCTTTGCT
This sequence comes from Fusibacter sp., assembly GCF_057447755.1. Classification (NCBI taxonomy): domain Bacteria; kingdom Bacillati; phylum Bacillota; class Clostridia; order Eubacteriales; family Fusibacteraceae; genus Fusibacter; species Fusibacter sp. The sequence continues at coordinate 9,423 of NZ_JBVBZF010000119.1, forward strand.
GATACGACATCCATAAGTAAGGTGATGGATACCATTAACAACAGTGATGCAGGTGTATCTATTTCTTACGACAGCTATAATGACAAGTTTACAATGTTGGCAAACGATTATGGTTCAAATGGAGATATTTCTGTAACAGATACAAGTGGTTTGTTGGCAAACTTCAAGTTGGCTGGTGGTACTGAAGCACATACGGCATCCCAAAATGCTATTTTTGAGATTAATGGTGTATCTACTACAAGATCTACAAATGAGTTTGAATACAATGGCACAACAATTACCTTAAATGAAATTCCAACAGGTGCTGTCAATGTAAATATAGATGTTGATACCACTGGCGTTAAAGATATGATTGTCAAGTTCGTAGAAAAATACAATGAAGTATTAAAGACAATTAATGATAAAATTTATGAGACTAAGAGTTATGATTATAAGCCACTAACAGCTGAAGAACGTGATGCTATGAGTGAGAAGGAGATTGAGAACTGGGAAAAACAAGCTCGAAAAGGGACTTTAAGCAATGACCCTACATTAAAAAGCATCACAACAAGTTTAAGACAAGCCCTATATGAGTCTGTTGAGGGCTTGGGAATTACACTTTACGATTTGGGTATTCAATCTACCTCAAATTATAAAGAGCAAGGCCAGCTCACGATAAACGAGGCTAAACTAGATAAGGCACTTAAAGAGCGACCAAATGAAGTAATCGCTTTATTCACTACAGAATCAGATGTGGACTATACAGATACTGCAAATCGTTCAACTAGATATAAGCAGAATGGACTTGCAAACCGACTTAACGATATTATTCAGAATAATATCAGAATTACAAGTGACAGCGATGGCAGAAAAGGATACTTGATCGAAAAAGCGGGTCGTACAACTGGTGTAGATGTAAGCAGTGATTTAGCTAAAAAAATTGCAACCATGGATGAAAAAATTGATAGATTACTTGAACTTTTAAGCGATCATGAAGACAATTACTATTATCA
>NZ_JBVBZF010000120.1:0-10410 GCF_057447755.1 Fusibacter sp.
ATAGCTGTATTTTGTCTCGCCTGCATTTCGTTCATCTCGATCAAAATAGACATAGGTTACATTGAAGCCAATCCAATGCGTTAAGCCTCTAAAAAAGCGATTTTTCTCCCTAAAGTGGTTGATCTCATTCACTGCCCGTCTGCTGAGTAGCCTAAAGTCGCCTGTATCGAGAGGAATCTCTGTGTCACTCATGGTTTTCAGAACACGATAAAACATTTTAGAAGTCGTCTTTTTAAGGATACTTTCCTTCTTTCTTGTTTTTCTTTTCGCATAAACAACGTCAAAGCCCTCAGTGAACTTTTGATACATTTGAAAAATCAGTTCAGGCGGGTCTTGAAGGTCCGCATCTATGATTACAACCGCCTCTCCTGATGCAGCTCTAAAGCCTGCTGTGTTTGCCATTTCATGTCCAAAATTACGCGAAAATGAAACTAATTTAACCCTATCATCCTCTTTTCTTACTTTTAATACTTGTTCAACTGTTTTGTCTTTACTACCATCATCAACAAAAATGATTTCAAAATTCGGACTGATTTGTGTGAGTACCTCTAATAACCGCTCATAAAGCGGTTTGATGTTCATCTCTTCATTATATGCCGGTACAACAACACTGATCACTGGCCTATTCATAAATGCCCCCTAAAACTTAATTTTCTCTCCATCCATTATAAAACAATATTCTTGCCTTGTCTTTAATGTAAATTTATATAATATGTAATAACCATTAAAATATAAGATTTGAACCACATTCTAATGTCCTCGCTGATGCTGCTTGAGGCCCATTGTTCCTCTTCACAGCTTTTGACTAAAAGTTAGATGAAAAACTAATAATCTATGTAATAAAATCAGAGTCTGACTAGACTCTGATTTTTAGACTGTATATTTTATAATGAATATTCTTTTGATGCTTTAATGAAATCTCTAAAAAGTGGATGTGATCTTGTTGGTCTAGACTTAAATTCTGGATGGAACTGAACTGCCAAGAACCATGGGTGGTTAGGAAGCTCTACAATTTCAACAAGTCTCTCATCTGGTGATAATCCCGAAAGGATTAAGCCCTTATCAAGCATCTCTTCTCTATAAGTGTTGTTAAATTCATATCTATGGCGATGTCTCTCGTAGATAAGTTCTTCTTCATAGGCTTTAAAAGCCAATGTATCCGGTTTGATTTTACATGGGTATAAACCAAGTCTCATGGTACCGCCCATGTCTTCAATATCATGCTGTTCTGGCATTAAGTCGATTACTGGAACTGGTGTTAAACCATTAAGTTCTGCACTATGTGCTTCTTTATAGCCAAGGATGCTTCTCGCAAACTCAATAACAGCCATTTGCATGCCTAGGCAAATTCCAAAGAAAGGAATCTTGTTCTCTCTTGCGTACTTAACGGCTTCAATTTTACCTTCAACACCTCTAAAGCCAAATCCACCTGGAACGAGAACACCATGAACACCGCTAAGAACCTCAGCTACATTTTCGGCTGTTACATTTTCTGATTGAACCCAGTCGATATCGATTGCAACTTCATTAGCGATTCCAGCATGTTTTAATGCCTCTGCTACTGAAAGATATGCATCTTTAAGCTCAACATATTTTCCAACCAAGGCAATTTTGATTGTCTTTTTAAGGTTTTTTTCTATTTCAACGATACGCTCCCACTCTGAAAACTCAGGTGCAGCACAATCAATTTTTAAGAATTCACATACTTTTTCAGCCAAGCCTTCTTTTTCTAGTGTTAAAGGCACTGAATAAAGTGTTTCCGCATCCAAATTCTGAATGACGTTTTTAGGGCTAACGCTACAGAAAAGCGCAATTTTATCTTTCATTTCTTGAGAAATCTCTTTTTCTGCTCTACAAACGAGAAGGTCTGGTTGAATACCAATCTCTCTAAGCTCTTTAACAGAGTGTTGAGTTGGCTTGGTTTTTAACTCACCAGCCTTACTGAGATAAGGTAATAATGTCAAATGAACATACATGACATTCTCTCTGCCCACATCGTACTTCATTTGTCTGATGGCTTCAAGGAATGGAAGCGATTCAATATCACCCACAGTACCACCAATTTCTGTAATAACAACGTCTGCACTTGTTTCCTTTGCAGACCGCATTAGTCTTTCCTTAATTTCGTTCGTAATATGGGGAATAACCTGTATTGTAGCACCAAGATAATCGCCACGTCTTTCTTTAGTAAGCACTGACCAGTATATTTTGCCTGTTGTTACATTGCTGTTTTTAGATAAGTTAATGTCAATAAATCGCTCATAGTGTCCTAAGTCAAGATCTGTTTCTGCACCATCATCCGTTACAAAAACTTCTCCATGTTGATACGGGCTCATCGTACCCGGATCCACATTGATATAAGGGTCAAATTTCTGAATCGTCACTTTAAGGCCTCTGGCTTTTAAAAGCTGTCCTAAAGATGCGGCTGTTATGCCCTTGCCAAGTGACGAAACAACGCCTCCTGTTACAAAAATATACTTTGTGCTCATTGATAAACTCCTTTCAAAAATTGGAAAAAACTCTATGTCGATCCACGCTTTCCAGTGTCTAACCTACTCACAAGGTTTAAAATTCACAAAAAAAGAGTGAGAAGTCACCCCTTAAGGATGACTAAACACTCTTGTTCCTAAGGCTCAAGTAGCCACCCTGCAGGGTGTCACTATACCGATTCAATTCATAAATCTTAATAATACTTAGATAGTATATCCACATTCAATTTTAAAGTCAACTCTTTTTACTTCAAATTCAAAATCAATTTTGACTAATCACAATTGAATCTGCTTCAAAGATTACATCCGACAATTTCTTTCCTTTTATAAAAAGTTTATCTCCTATTACATAGTCTGTGATTTTAAGACCTGATGCCAGTGCAAATCCAACTGTTTTTGTAACACCGTCTTCATCTTTAACAACAAGTAGGTTAGTCGTTGCAAAAACATTTGTCACTGTGCAGTTAAAGCCGATAACTTCCTTCTCATAACTAAAATCAATTCGATCAATGCCACCAATGCTGACATGCATTCTCACGGTTTGATCCAGTTTTAGGTCATATATGGTCAATGCTTCATTACCGATTTCATCTACAATTTTAGCCTTTGTAGATAGACTATATTTTTCAATAGTGCCATCTTCAAGTTTTATTGCGATTTCTGGTGTTTTTGTAATATGAATTTCTTCAATCGTTCCGATTAAGTCCTTAGCTTGTCCAAGGTATTCAATGTTGGTAACCACGCCATATTTCAAAGTAACTTTAACGATGTCATTCTTAGCAAGTGCTCTTTCAGCATCTGTAAAGGTTACCGATGTCAACAATTCTTGCTTAAAGGTCATATTATCTTCTTTAGTCATTTCAAGTGTTTTAGGTGCTTTAGGATCAATTGCTTGTTTTAGCATACCTGAAAATTGATAGTAATCTGAATACGCCACGATCCCCTTAGCATCATAACCATCATATGACACGATAATTTTATAGCCCTCTTTTAAATCAAGTGCCGTCTTTTGAACACCATCAATGGTTATTGGCGTGTTCTCATACACGCGTTTAAAATCGAAAGACTTGTTGGCAAGTTGAAGCTTCAAGGATCTGAACTTAATAGCATCCCCCATTAAATTCGTCACCTGAGAAAAAGTACCTTCGACCTTATCATATACCTTGTTCATAACCGCTTTGGTAATGACATTTTTGCTGCTTGAAAGCTTAACAGATGCACCTTTTTCTAAACTTGAAAAATCAATAATCGCATCTTCAGCATAAACTTTAGCTTGTTTTAAATCGTAAACAGAAGTTTTACCACTTGTTTCTTTAACTTCTATTAGTTTTAAATCATTGAATATATCAGTGATTGTACCGTTAATCTCTACAGTTGTTGCATCTGTAGAACCAGTGTTAGTGTTAGTCTCAGTCGTGTCTGGAACTGTTGTTTCAATCCCAGTTTCTGTTCCTTGATCTACACTAGTGTCCGTCTCAGAGGTTGAACCTTCACTTTTAGTGTTAATCGCCTTATAGTAGCCATCTGCATACACTGCAAGTACAGAACGATTGATGATGGACTTAGGGTTAAAATTGCCGTTACTGTCACCTTTGTTGGAAATGATGTTATATTCAATTAATAAATTTACATATTTAAGTGCGCCAAGTGAGATATCAAAGGCATCCTTATAAGAAAGCGAAATGATTTTATTCAAATTTTCATTTTTGTAAACATTGAGAGCCTTTCCAAAGAAAACGGATACATCTACTTTTTTGGCCTCAGTTAATTTATCATTACTGATAAAATATTTTACTTCATCCATGACCAATATTTTGTTTTCAAGTGCATAAGCAAGCGCTGGATAGACATCCCCACCATATGGTGCGAGCATCTTCGGAATGTTTAAAGCGACAAAATCACTTTCGTATTTACTCGTCATTGTATTTATATTGACATTCTCCATATAACCTGCTGCCTTTGCTGCACGGTATAACACAATAATGGCTTCAATATTTGTCACATTATTGTTCGGTTTAAAGCTGCTGTCATCATTTAAAAGCATGATTTCATTCTCAACGACTCTTTGGACATACTCATTTGCCCAATGCGATGTGGTTACATCTGTAATCGCCACAACCCCAAAAGATAAATTACCCATCATCAAAAGAATAAGGACCATTGATATTATTTTTGAAAATTTATTTTTAGTCATCTTTATACCTCCGTAATTTGTTTATTCTAACACTATTATATCATGGGTTTCAAAATTGTTTATTACATTTCAATAACAGTATTGAATAAGTAGCTTATTTCGTCTCTCGATTTATGGTAAAATGTAGAGTGAAATAATCTATCTAAGGGGTCAAAACATGAGTTTTTTCGACTATAAATCCAAAAAAATCCACTATATACAGCGTGGTCATGGCAAATCTGTCCTAATTTTACATGGTTGGGGCACTAACATTGAAAGCTTCAACCATATTATTGAAGACCTTTCTTCATATTATCAAGTTACAGCACTTGATTTTCCTGGGTTTGGATTGTCTGAAGAACCAGCTGAGCCCTATGCACTTTCCCAATATGCTGAGTTGACACAAGCTTTTATTGAACATCTTGGGCTGGAAAAACCTGTTGTCATGGGGCATTCTTTTGGTGGTCGTGTTGCCATTAAAATGTCTGAAAAAGTAGCCTACGAAAAACTTATTCTTGTGAACAGTGCTGGTATCAAGCCCAAACGCAAATCCTCTTATTATTTTAAGGTCTATGGCTTTAAAGGCATCAGAACACTGGGTAAGCTCCCTCTTTTTTCATATATATTAGCAGAGCCTATCCGAGCATATTCAGAAAAATATTCAAGTCAAGATTATAAGCAAGCATCAAGTATGATGAAAATGGTACTTTCAAAAGTAGTCAATGAAGATCTTAAGCACTACTTACCGCACATTGAATCACCAACACTCTTGATTTGGGGTGACCAAGATACTGCAACACCACTCCAAGATGCCAAGTTGATGTCGTCTCTTATTCCTGATTCGGGTTTGGTTGTCTTTGAAGGTGCCGGACACTTTACGTATTTGGAACAACCTAGTCGATTTTTGACCATCATAAAAACTTTTATCGGAGGCTAATCCATGTTCATAGGCGTATTACTGATGATCATCTTAATCTATTTAAGGTCGATGGATGATTTGCAGAAATTTCAACAAAATTCATATCGCATTAAGCGCTATTCCAAATGGTTGCTCAGTAAAAATAATGCATTTTTTAAACCTCATGAATGGCTCTATGTTCTAGGTGCTTTTCTTTTAATATATCCTGAAAACTTAATTATAAAGGGAATCGGCTTTTTGCTTATGCTTTTGGATTATTACTTCTTTTGGCTCATTAAAACTGCCACAAGGACTAAACTTAAGCTCAATGTAACAGCACGCGTCAAGCGTTTAATGTTCACCAATGGCTTGATACTGGTGCTTTTATTTGGCGGATGGTTAATTACATCAGGCACTGCAAACCTCTTGATGTCATTCTTAATTGCTGGCCTGTATTTAGGTTCTTTCCTCATTACAATGCTCAGCAACATCATCAACACACCAATTGAATCGCAAATCAACCAGTACTACTATAATGACGCTCAGAAAATAATGGCTAAAAACCCTAATCTCACAGTGATTGGCATAACCGGTAGCTATGGCAAGACCAGCACGAAAAATGTACTTTATCAAATGCTTTCAAAGGATTTTAACGTGCTTATGACACCTGAGAGCTTTAATACAAAAATGGGCTTAACCAGAACAATTAGGACCTACCTTAAACCGACACATCAAATATTAATTGCTGAAATGGGTGCTAAGGAAGTTGGCGATATCAAGGAGCTTTGTGATTTTGTACATCCTAAAATGGGCATCATCACTTCAATCGGACCTCAACATTTAGAGACTTTTAAAACACTTGAAAATGTGATTTCAACGAAGGGCGAACTTTTTAAATATTTACAGCCTGGCGGTACGGCTTTCATCAACCTAGATGATGAAAATATTTTAAAACTTCCAAAAAGGGATGATTTAAAATACGTTCACTTTACTGCGAGCTCAGAGCCAGACACCCTAAAAATCTCACCAGACTACGCAATTGAGGATATTCATCTCTCCGGAAAGGGTTCTAGTTTTACTTTAGCCCATATTCCAAGCAAAAAGAAAGTGAGACTCAACACCAAACTTCTTGGCCGACACAATCTTTCTAATATTATCTCCGGCGTTGCCGTTGCACTAGAACTCGGTGTCTCAATGGACAGACTGAACACCTTGATCGTCGACATCATGCCCGTAGAACACCGCTTGTCATATAGAAGGGTTAACGACACCTACACCTTGCTTGATGATGCCTTCAACTCAAATCCAGTGGGTTCTAAAATGGCGCTAGAGGTTTTAGATCGCTTTGAAGGTCAATCCAAAATCATCATTACACCTGGAATGATCGAACTTGGATCCGAATCCTTCAAGTTAAACAAGCAACTTGGCATTCATATTTCAAGGGTCTGTGATTTTGTGATCTTGGTTGGCAGAAAGCAAACCGAACCGATTCAGGAAGGGCTTATGGAAAGTCAATATCCATCTTCTCAAATCTATATTGCAAGCAACCTTTCGGATGCACTCAGAAAACTAGATGAAATCGTTGAAAAGGACGATGTTGTCCTAATAGAAAATGATTTACCGGATACCTTCAACGAGATTTAAGGCCGCTATTTCAAACATTAGGTTTATGGATCACCTTAAAATCCAAATCTGTATTTTAGGAGAGTATGGCAAACCATACAATATCTTATGATAAACATTGGCGTTTTTTTTGGGGGAACTAGTGTAGAGCATGAAGTTTCTATCATAACTGCACAACAAGCAATTAGTCAGTTACTAGACATGAACCATTATAAAGTCGTCCCCATCTACATTTCCAAGGACAACAAATGGTATACAGGCGACTACTTGCTAGAAATTGAAAACTTTAAAGATTTGAAAAAAGTCATCACAGAAAGCCATCCATGTCACATGGTAAAGGCTGATAAATGTGCACATTTAATTTATGCAGATATGAAGCGATTTAAGAGTCCTTATATCTGCGATATTGATATTGCCTTTCCAATTATTCACGGTACTGGTGGCGAAGATGGTAACCTGCAAGGGTTCCTTGAGCACATGGATATCCCTTATGTGGGCTGTAATGTCCTAGCGGCATCTCTCACAATGGACAAGGTCGCATCTAAGCTCTTCTTACAGAGTTCAGGAATCAGAGTCGTGGAGGGCGAATGGTTTTATACACATCACTGGAATCAGTACGCAAGTTCCATCGTCGAAGACGTGGAGAAGAAGTTGACATATCCGATGATTGTCAAGCCAGCAGATATAGGATCGAGTGTTGGTGTTAAGCCAGCCAAATCAAGAAGCGAGCTCATTGAGGCCATTGATTTTGCAAAGCAGTTTTCAACACGAATCTTAATTGAAAAAATGCTTGATGATATGCGTGAAATTAACATTTCGGTACTCGGCGACAGCGAGCGTCTTAAACTATCTGTTTGTGAAGCGCCAATTACATCTTCTGATTTTTTAACTTATGAAGATAAGTATGTGAATGAATCTGGAAGTAAGGGCATGTCTTCAGCGAAACGTGAAATACCTGCCAAGTTAAGTGATGGCCTAAAGAATGAAATTGAGCGTATGGCTGCTGAAGCCTTTATCGCACTGGACTGTGCAGGTGTTACACGAATTGATTTTATGATCGACCAGAAGTCAAATCTACCCTATATCAACGAATTTAACACCATACCAGGATCACTGTCTTTTTATCTTTGGGAAGCTACAGGTGTTACCTTTAAGGAAATGCTTGAGGAAATGATCGATGCTGCACATAGAAGTTATCGAAGAAAGTGTAATTTAATTCGCTCTAACTCAATCAATATTCTTTCAAAAGCAGACCTTAGTGGCATTAAGAAATAGCAAAAAAATAAGTAGGAGGCAATATTTAATGGAAAAAATACTTATCGTTGAAGATGATCTTCAAATTCAAACTTTGATTCGTGATTATGTAAACGCTTCTGGATATATTGCAGTGACGGCTTCCGATGGTGAGGAAGCCCTACAAAAATTTGAATCCGAAAAACCACATCTTGCCTTACTGGATATTATTGTACCCAAAATTGATGGTTTTGAGCTTTGTCGAAAAATAAGAAACGAATCAAATATCCCTATAATCATGCTCAGTTCTAAAAAAGAGGATACCGACAAAGTCCTCGCCCTTGGCCTTGGTGCTGACGATTATATTGAGAAACCCTTTAGTCCACGTGTATTAATCGCTAAAATTCAATCACAGTTCAGACGTGTCAATGAACTATCTGGAACACCGGCAAGTGACACCTTGAAGATCAAAGATCTTGAAATTGATATAAAAGCCAGAACTGTTACAGTTAAAAATGTCAATATTCCATTCTCCGTTAAGGAATTTGAAATTTTGCACTATTTAATGGTCAACAAAAATCAAGCACTTTCTCGTGAGAAAATATTTGATGAAATTTGGGGCTATAACGAGTATGGCGATATTAATACCGTCACTGTGCACGTCAGAAAAATTCGTGAAAAAATCGAGAATAACCCATCTGAGCCGGAATACATTGAGACGGTTTGGGGGATCGGTTATAAATTTAAAGGATAAACCATATGAAATTACCTAAAATTTCTCTCCGCACTAAAATCATTTTTTTCCTCACTGACATGATATTATTTACGACTATTTTTGTCTTTTACATATTCTTTACCTACCGTATCGACAAAATACAACAAGTGTCATTGATTAAAAATCCCTATCTGCTATTGGCCGTTTTGATAACTGTAATGATTATCTACTTTATGCTCATGATCATGCTGATGACAAAGTACATTTTTGAACCTATCTCTGAGATGAAAAAAGCAGCAGAACAGATTAAAACAGGTAATCTAAATTATCCTATTCAATATACAGAGGGCAATGAGATCGGTGAGTTTTGTAAAGAATTTGACAAAATGCGTGTGCGTTTAAAGGACACTATTTTGGAACAGCATGAGCTTGAGAAAAGACGAAAAAGGCTTATCGCAAGCATCACACATGATTTAAGAACACCACTTACTTCAATAAAAGGATATGTCGAAGCCCTTCAAGATGGCATTGTTAAGGATAAGGAAACCTACGACAAATACTTAGCGACCATAAACGAAAAGTCTGATCTCCTTAATCATCTTATCGACGACTTATCTGTTTATACCAAACAGGAACTGGGTGAATTCACACTTAACATCGAGCGTATACATTCCGGTCGCTTACTAAACAACTATTTTAATCACAAACAATATGACTTTAAGTACTCAGATGTTGAACTTGTTTTAAAAAAGCCCTTTATTTCTACCTATATCAATGTCGATCCCTATCGGATGACTCAGATCCTTGACAATCTTCTCAGCAATGCTAAAAAATATGCGCGTTCACAGATTGTCGTTTCAACAAAAGTTATCCAATATCACTTGAGAATTTCTGTTCAAGATGACGGCGAAGGCATACCAGAGGATTTTATCCAAAATCTCTTTGATCCTTTTTTCATGGTTAACAAAAAGAAAGATCAAAAGGAAAAGGGCGGTTCAGGACTTGGACTCGCCATCGTTAAACAACTCACTGAAGCACATGATGGTACCATCATCGTGGAAAGCGTTTTAAATCAAGGCACTACTTTTACTATTGAAATCCCTATAGATCGATAATCAAAGGAGGTCCCCATGAAATGTCCAAATTGTAGTTTTGTGAACCCCGATCAAAGCGTCATGTGTAAAATCTGTGGCTATGAGTTTGATACGACTCCTAGTGTAGATACATCAAAAGATACAAACCAAAAGCATGATTTAAGGCACTCTGAAAAAGAGGACTC